>CAZQFO010000022.1:0-18397 GCA_964592695.1 uncultured Candidatus Peribacteria bacterium | reverse complement strand
GGAAGTATTTCACTGCCTTTGGGAAATCCTCTCTCGTCTACTCTCAATGCCACACTCACCAATGGACGATCATGTCGTTTCTCTTTTGATCTTCCGGGTTTAGCGATCTGACTCTTCCTTTTGCTTCCCGCAAAAAAACTATTCGTCAAATCATACAAAATTATTTTTTCCTCTAGACCAAAACATTTTTTTGCTTTCTTGGCTAATTCATCCTCAATGACCACTTTATGGTCCAATAAAACATGTGCTACTCGATGCAAAGCATTGTCATAGATGTTTTTATTGATCCCCAACAATTCCTTTGTGCCACTATTTTCGTTCAGCCATCGAGCGGTTTCTCGTTCACTTGCCGGATGTACCGCTCTCCCTATTATTTGTGCCTCTGCTATTTTTACCTGTTCCTCTGTCAGTCCTAACGTTTTCAAAAATTCACCAAATCCATATTCTCTCAACTGAGAGAGTATCACTTGTTCTCCTCCGATTGTTCTGGCGTTGGAGTATTCCACAGAATTTAAATCAACGGTTTCGTAGTCGGATTTGTATTCTGGTTTATGAGACTCTTGGGCAGTTTCTCCATTTTTATGTGTGCTAGATTCTTGTGCCTTGTTTAGTTCATTTTGACTGATTAGGGTGGCATAATGTTTTGCCAGTTTTTGTATTTCTTTGTTTTCGTTTTCTCCTGGAAACAATACTGGCTGCTTTTTATATTCTGCTTCTATGGCATTTGCTAATGCTTTCCATTGATCTTTTGGCAGATCTATTCGGCCCATATGTAACACCACTCGCTGTCTGGGACCTATCGCCGTTCGGAAAGATTCTATAAGCTTGTGTTGCTTATAGGACTTCCCCTTTACGGTTGTAATGGTTTCACGTATAAACATTTGACAGGAGGATAGCATGATTATGAAATCTTTGTCAAGCTTTTTCGGTCACTACAAAAACCAGCCATTCCTCTCAAGTCCCATAAACAAGCTATCGGATTTTTAAAAAAAGGCCAAAAACGGCCTTTTTTTATGTTTCGAGTGTCGAACTTGGGTCAACTGTATGTATCAGATGACAAAGAGACTAAAAATCAAAGTGTTCTAAAAAATGAAGAAACTCAAGAACCAATAGTAACAAATACTGAATATTCTCTAAAGGATGAACATTTTAATCGAATTTGCGATGCAATCAATCAGATACGTCTCTATAATCCAGAACTGGAAGCAGAATGGCAAGCCAATAAAGAAGCGCAAAATCAGTTTTTTTTGCAGCACAGAAAAAACAAAGAAAAAGAATTGCTGAAAGATTTTCAGAAAAAAGTAGAAGCTGTAATCACATTGCCGGAAACTAGAAAAGCATTTGAGAGAGTAAAAGAAGCCATAGCAAATGCCTTGATTGGGATAAACAACTCACCAGATGTTTTTGTAAATAATGATGCATTGATTGACGTTCCTTCAAATATTCTGGAAATGTTAAAACTTACAGATGAAGAAGATTCATTTTTTCGACAATATAAATCAGGTGTTGGATTGAAAGAATTAGCAGAACAATCCGGTAGAAGAGTTGAATCTGCTGCAAATGTTCTCAAAAAATCAATCCGCAAAAAAATAGCTATTAGAGATGGTGATCTAGGGATGATTATATGGGCAACAACGCCCTCTGTTTTTAAACTACTTACTGATGGAATTTTATCTTTGGAACAGTTCCGTAATCATACTCCATCTGAATTAGTTAAAATCGTAAAAAGAAAAAAGGAACAAAATAAAAGGGGGAAGACACTTTCAGTAACTATATTTGAATCGATTGCTCCATTTATAGCTTCAAATTTGCAAATAGATTGTTCAAAAATCATAGAAGCAGCGAATCAACGAGGAAAGATTACTATTCGATCAGAAGGAAGAGTAGGCGCTAATAGCTTTTGTCGATTTCAAGAAATGTTTCCTGAAGAATTTTTTCAGGAAAAAACCAAATGATTGACTTATTGAGGAATAACTGTACAAAACTAGTGTGAGACAACCCTGAGAATTTACTCAGAAATGAAGACTACTCTCCCAAGAATTTCTGTACGGCGTTCATTACTGCACGAGCATCTTTGAGAGAAATTCCTACGTCTACTAAGTCTTCAGGTTTCAGTCCTTCAAACTGTTTGATCTGAGATAAGTCCATATCTTTTAGTATTTGAATTACTTCTTTATCTACGCCTTCTAAATGATCAATAGTTACTTTCTCTGAAATTGCTTTCTTGGTTTTGGATTTCTTTGCAACAGCCTTAGTAGCCGCAGTCTCTATGGCTACTTCATCTTCTGTCGGAGGACCATCATATGTGATAACATCTACCTGCATCCCCAAAAGCTCCCCTGCCAACCGAACATTTTGCCCTTTTTTCCCAATTGTTATCGCCCTCTCATCCTCTCTCACATATATTTTTACACGATCTTCCTTTTTATCTCCTTTATAAAACTCCACTCTTGCAATTTTTGCTGGAGACAAAGCTGCTAATAACATTTTCTTTGGATCTTCAAAATGCTGGATTACGTCGAGTCTTTCTTCACCCACTTCGTCCATTACAGCATTTATCCTTACTCCTTTTTGACCTACAAAAGCTCCTACGGGATCGACAGCAGTATCATCAGATGCTACGGCAATTTTACATCGAACGCCTGGTTCTCGTGCAATCTTTTCAACACGCACTAATCCACTTTTCATTTCAGGAATCTCTTGCTCAAAAAGTGCTGAAATAAATCGATCAGTTGCTCTTGTTATTCTTAGTTGTGGTCCTTTTGTTGTAAGCTCTACTCTTTCCAATAAGACAAGAAGTCGTTGTCCTGTAAAGTAATTTTCTCCTGGTATTTGATCCCTCCAAGAAAGTATCGTAGAAACACCATCAATTTCGAGAAGAATACAATCCTTATCAACTTTTTGAACCCGAACTGAAAGTAGATGCCCTTCCTTGTCTTTAAACTTTTGAAACAACATTTCACGTTCTGCTTCCTGAAGTTTTTGGGTAATTACCTGTCGTGCAGCTTGTGCGGCTATTCGTCCAAATTGCGCATGCAATTCGACTGGGACAAATACCGTATCCTCCAGCTGAGCATCTGGTCTTATAACCTTTGCATCTTTTTGCGTAATTTCAGTATCATGATTTTCCACTTTTTTAACCACTACACGAATTTCAAAAATCCTCATCTGTGAGATATCGTCTCCTAAGTGCACCTTTATCTCCTGACCAAGTCGCCCAAAATCTTTTTTGTAAGCGAGGGAAATGGCATTCTCAATAGTTTCAATAACTAAATCTGGTTCGAGATTTTTTTCAGCACATAGCTGATTAATGGCTGCTTGGAGTTGAGTTTGCATGGGAAAAAGTAAAAAGTAGCTAGAAAAAAACGAATGACCTTCACAATATAAGGAGATCATTATTTCTTGATTTCATTATGGTTATTCCAAACAGGTTTGTCAATTTTTTTTTCTGTTTCTTAAAAAAATGTAAGGAAAAACAAATACAGCTGAAAAAATTCTTTTGTACCGACTAGGTTGCAAAATGTATCTCCACATCCACTCAAACCCAATTGATCTCATCCATTTAGGTGCACGTTTTACTTTTCCAGAGACAAAATCAAATGTCCCACCAATCCCCATGGCGATCTTCACGGTCTTACATTTCTTCAGGTTCCGAGCTATCCATAGTTCTTGTTTTGGACACCCATAGGCTATAAAAATAAGTCGAGGAGCTACATTATTAATTTTTTTAATAATTGATTTATCAAATGATGGTTTTGGCGAACCTGCCATAGCTCCTACGATTTTCAAATTTGGAAAATCAGACTGAAGTTGCATCTTAGTTTTCCGAGCAATTCCATTTCCCCCTCCCAAGAGAAATATAGAAAAATTGTCCGGATTTTTATCTTTGTTTATCACTTCACATACATCTAGAAAAAAATCAGATCCACATATCTGCTCAGGAAAAGTTTTTTTCCAACCATTTTTTCTAAATGGCAAAAAAACAAGCTCAATAACAGCACGAAAGTTTGACCATCGACACTCCTGTACCATTCCAGCCCATAATAAACTAACTGAATCAGCTAAATTTAAATCACAATTTTTTAGATAACTACTTAGCTTTTTATTCTTTCGAGATTCTAATAATATTTCTGCATTTGGGGTTGATGAAAAGATACTTGAGTTTTTTTTTGAAATGCAATGCTCCAAAAACAATTTTACAGCTTCTTGTCGTGTAACTGCAGAGATAGGGATATTTAGGATTGAGATGTGAGGACTCACCATTACCGTGAGAATATATCATCGACACACAAACGATCAAGTTATTTTTATGTGTAATTACTCCAATCCCGCACCATGAAAACAACAAGTAAATGCTGCAAATTGGCTCTATGAAAAAGATATACTGAAATACTAAATCTTCGCCAAGGTACGATTTTCATTGGGCTCCTCGGCTGACAAATCAGCCTTCGTCGCTCATGAAAATCGCAAAATACAACTTTAATTTTTTTTACTGGTACGTCATTGGAATAATTACTTTTATGTGTAATTACTTACTGGAGTAGTTTTTTAAAAATTGTATCTGCTCAAAACATGAAAACTATTCTAGTTCTGCAGTAGCACCTGCATCCTCAAATTTCTTCTTCATTTCTTCTGCTTCCTCTGTTTTTACATTTTCTTTAATGGTTCCTCCATTTTCTGCTAGTGTTTTTGCCTCTCCCAGACCAATTCCTGTAATTTCTCTTACTACTTTAATTACTGCAATTTTTTGTGCACCACAGTCTTTGAGTACTACATTGTACGAAGACTTAGCTTCTGCTACTTCTTCTGCAGGAGCAGCTGTTGCAGCGACTGCAACAGGAGCTGCTGCACTGATTCCATATTTCTCTTCGAAATATTTTGCCACATTATTTGCTTGAATTACCGTCAATTTTTCAATTGAATCAACAACGGCTTGCTCATCTTTTGAGAGCTCGATAGGGGTAGAATCATCTGACATTTTTAGTAGGGGTTAAAAAGTAAAAAATTTAGATGTATTAAATTAAATAGGTTATGTTGTAGAAGCAAATTTATCTGCGTTTTTCATGATATTATGAATTCCCTGTAAACCAGAATTAAGAACTCCATGTAATTTTTGCGGTCCAGATTTGAGCATAGATACGATTTTAGAAAGAGATTCTTCTCTACTTGGAGTATCTGCTAATACCATTGTAGCAGTTTTGCCCAAGAATTTCCCTTCAAATATTGAACCCGCAAAATCATACTTTGAAGATTTTAACTCTTTATTAAATGTATCTGTTTTTAGCTGTTTAATTGCAGCAGCAGGAGCTATCTCATCTGAGTCAGAAATAATAATAGCTACCGGACCGTCTAAATTATCTGAAGAAAATTCAGCAACTCCAGTATTTTTTGCAGCCAGAGACATGAGCGTCTTCTTTATTACAGTGTAGCTCATTCCTTTTGCTCGCAAATCTCTTCGTGCTTGTTGGGCTTCCTCGACAGTGACACCATTATAGCTAGCAAATGCTACTCCTGAGGATGATTTCAGCTTTTCTTCTAGCGCCTTAAGTTGATCTGATTTTTTTGCTTTTGTAGTTGCCATGAGAAAATAATTATTAGGAATATAGTATTTTGCATCTTCAACTTGATTGAAGTCCGTCAAAAGAACTTTGACTTAACCAAAGATCTAGAACATCCACAATCGGTCTATAAATAATAGTAAAATTGTGTCTAGGTCGGACTTATAATTCTATGCCGACGGTCTTTGACTTGCGCGGATTATGAGAATTTATATTTTTATGTCAAAGTATTTTTAGTAAATTTCTAATTAATGGAAGATTATGAACTTATTCGATCTCGTCGTAGGACACTATCATTGGAAATAAATTCCAATGCAAAATTGGTAGTACGAGCACCTCTTCTGCTATCAACTCGCAAAATTGAGCAATTTATTGCACAGAAAAGGATCTGGATCCTAAAGAACAAGCAAAAAATTGCCTATCGTCAGCAAGAAGTGCAACCAAAACAGTTTGTTAATGGAGAAGAATTTTGGTATTTGGGTAAGAAATATCCGCTTTATGTTTCTAATAATTCAGAATTCCCTTTAATTTTAGATGAATGTTTTGTATTGTCTCAAAACTCTTTTATTCAGGCAAAGGATATTTTTCATAAGTGGTACAATGTTCATGCAAAACATGAAATACTTGGGAGAGTTAAGACTTGGGCTTTATTTTCAGGGCTTAAATACAATCAGATAAAAATATCTTCGGCTACCAAACGATGGGGATCGTGCAGTTATAACAATAATTTAAATTTTAGCTGGAGACTGGTTATGGCACCGGTTCAGGTGATTGATTATGTAGCCGTTCACGAATTAGCACATACTGTGGAAAAAAATCATTCTTCTCGTTTTTGGAATAAAGTAGAAGAAATTATGCCAGAGTACCAGATCTATAGAAAATGGATCCAAAAAAATGGACATTTATTAGTTTTATGAATAATAATGAAATTAATTTTGTAAATTCGCATACACTAACGTAAACAAACTCCCCCTCAAGAACGCTTGATCAATCTATAAGTAAGATATTCGTGAACTACAACTTTAGTTTTTTTTACTGGTTCCCAAACAAGTCTAGAAATTATAAAAAAAATTTGATTTTTTAATTTTCCCCCATACAATCGCTATGTTCTTGTTGGTTTTTGAAGAAAAGATATGATGTTCGTCGGGAGCAGTCTCGATGCAATCTGAAGTACTGAAAAGTCATTGTAAATGCGCACATACTAGAATGTTTTTACCCCGAAATTTTGTCTGATTAGGTTAAATTTCGAGAGGAGGACATTACGGAATATCAGAAGTCAATTTCGATAGAAATTTACTGGTGATATGGAGTCTTGTCCGATGAAGGGCGCTTAGCACAGCTGGCTAGAGCATCTCGCTTACACCGAGGAGGTCGAGGGTTCGAGTCCCCCAGCGCCCACCATAGTTCGGATTTGCACTTTTTATGCCAGACTTAGTCCGTAGCGATGCAGGATTGCAAAGTTCGAGTACGCAAAATTTGTTCAATTTTAGAAAGCTTCGAATTTGTTTTCTCAAATCCATTTTTACCACTCCATCATTGATATAAATAGATTCGAAAAAAAGTTCGAGTACGTTTTTCTTTTTGATGGTCGTCAGTTCCAAAAATCCGGATCTGATAATCTGAAAGATATTCACAAATTCCTGAAGCGTAACACAAAAAGCTTCGTCAATTTCCTGTGCATCGTTTTTAATATTTTTTTGCTTTTTTTAAACTTTGTAAGTCTTTCGGCAACCATCAATTCTGCTTCTTATTTTTTAATTCAAACATGATGGCTAAAAAAGACTCAAATATGAAAAATGCCTACTTCGAAACCGGAGGTTATGTCGTGGAAATTACGGCAGAGTAGGAGACTCCCCATAATCCGCTCATCTTCATTGAGATGTTTGAAGAAGGGCGTGGACTTCTTTCTATCAACATTGCTACTGATCCCAAATCTCTGCGAAAAATCGCCGGGCAGTTTTTGAAAGCTGCTGATCGGTCGGAGAGGAAGATTTAGGAGTTTTAGCAGGAGAAATTTTAAGAATTCAAAACTTTTAAAACTTCAGCAATCTGTTTTCCCTGTGATTTTACGTTTGCAATCGCCATTTCTGCAAAAGCAGTATGTACCGCTCTTTCTTTCAAAAATTGTCCTGCTTCTGACTGTGGGGGAATCACGTCCAAAAGAACAGACGAATTTTCAGAGCAAACCATGATTAAAGAGGTTGGATCAGAAAAGGGTGGAATTATCTTCTTGATCGTAATTTTTAAAAGAACCTCAATAAGAGCATGAACCTGTCTGATAACATTTGAAAGCTTTTCCATTTCATGCCATGCGTAGCCGTTTTTTTCTTCAGAAGTCCAATAAAATTTATAGGCTAAATCTAATGCCTCTGTTTCATCTTCGTATTCCGAGGATCCTTTTAAACTTGATTCTAGTGCTTAAGCATAAGAACTTCCTTCATATAGAACAGTTGAACAACGATCAAAAACAGGAGCAAGGTCTTCTAATTCCTTATTCCTCAACACATTCATCCTGAATTTTTGGAAATCTCTGGCTACATCCCGCCAACGTTCCAAAAGAACCTCTATCATTTCCTGAGCCAACTCAACCTCCGAAGCAAGAATTGCTTCTATTTTTTCCTCTGGCAGAGATTTTATTTGCAACATTCCATTTCCACTTCCCACATATTCCAAAACATCGGAGAGTCTTTCACAGCAATAATATCCTTTCTTGATAGTATCGCCTGAAGAGACTTCCCAATCAAATCTCTGAATGGTGTCTTTTACATCTGCATAAAAGGTTCGATGTGCTTTTTTCCCTTCTATCCAAAATGGATCGGTATATTCTCCTGCAGGGATAAAATACCCGGTTTCTGTTAGACCTTTATCAATCGCTTTTCTCAACCTTTTTCCATCCTCATTTTCACGAGCAAATCTCCTGAAATAATTGGCATCACAAACAATGGACACCACTCGATCCTGAACTTGTAATATTTCATGCCCTACTGAAAATGGAGTATTTTCTCCAGGTTCTTTCAAGACCTGCATCTTATGAAAAAGCTCTGGGATTTCCCGCATACTGGATTCCAGATCGTAGGGAGTACCCAACTCTCCTTCGAAAGAAACTTCTTTTTTCGTATCAAACATTACTCAGAAAAAATAATAATTCACACACTAATAATGCATATTTTAAAAAATAAGCCAACTTAGTTTGACTTTTTGTGAAAAATTATTATTTTGCGAACAATATTTATTTTACCAAATGGAAAAACTAAAATCACCTTCGATCGAAGTGGAAGTTGTTGAATATTGTTATGATCCTCCGGGAAAATTTAATCAAGAAGGACAAGTTCTCGATGCGGATGTAGATTGTGCGATTATCGCAGAAAAAGAGATTAAAATCGGAGATGTCTTCGAAGGAGCATTTAGTTTTCATAAACTATACGGTGGATTTCTTTCTGTTCCATCTTTGGGTCTTTATGATTTAGTACATTTTACAGATGTAAGTGGTAATGACAAAGTTATGGCTTTAAAAAAAGAGATTAAAATTACAGATTCTCGAAAGGAGGCAAAAATTACGGATATACAAAAAGAGGTTAATAGAGGTCAAAATATAGCTGTAAAACTCATAAGACTCAGGCAAACACAGAATGAATTCATATTTTATTTTTCTACAGAACAGGCAGTAAAATTGTCTACCAATCCTACTGAATCATCGCCCGGAGAACTTTCTGTAAGTGACCTGTCAGATAAACAGAGAACAATAGCCTAACGGCGAAAGATTGAAATCTAAGATTTCAGCAATGCTAATCTATTAGTACAACTCCTTAGTAGTTGCAATACTGCTGCATTTACAGGGTTTACGAAGAAGATTGAAATTCCGATATACTTAAACGAATCGAATCATTACTGGAACAAGTAGCAGAATGCCCATTTTTTGATAAGAAGGTATTGCAGGCTATTCGGGATAATTTTGATAGTTTGGATCGAAAAAAATTATTGGAACTTGAGTCAATTCTTGATGATCATTTGAAAGGAGTTCGGAGCTTAAAAAGAAAACCAAAAAAGAGCATAAAACTGCTATACAAAACTCAAGAAAAGCATTTGAATCCGGATTAGCGGAAGAACATCTGGGAATTGTTCAACCAAGAATTTTAAGGCTTCGCTTTTTCTTTACTGCTACCCGAATGCGAGATGAAGCAAATAGATTAATGACAATTCAAGGTGATTTACAGTCAGGACGAATAGATCTGATTAATTTCGAAATGGAACTGATGGATCAGGAAGAAAGTGTTCGGGACACAATCGAAGAATCGGAAGTAGCCAGAGAACTATTTCTTCAAGTAATAGCCGAACAAAAAGAGCAGTTGCTTGCTGATATTCCTTTTGGTGAAGCACAAATAACCGTTTCAGAAGCCATAGACATGGTTATGGAAAAACTGAAAATGGCAGAAAACATTCGTACTTTGGGAATAACAGAGGAAGAAGCGAGAGCCGACATGCAAAAGGTACTCGAAAATTCACAAGGGACTCCTCTGCACAATGCCGTAGCTATTGCTTTGGATACAACACTTCAATCCGCTGTGAATCGATTTTTTGAAACATTCGATCAGGAAGATTCTGTTTTAAAAGCAGATGTAAGTGCTGATTTACATCCATTTTTTACATCTAAACCATCCGATTCCTAAATTTTTTCAAAATGAATCATTTATCCAAACAGGAACGCCAAGACCAGGAACTTTTTTACAGAGCAATGGTAGAATGTGGGACAAGACGAGCTTACGGAGATCGGACTGAAAACATGTGTTTCAGAACTCTTCAAGATGAAATTCAACTGGCTGTTGAAGTATCTATCAAATGGGGAGAGATGTGGCATTTGCCAAATATTTCAAGATTTATCCGGGAAAAAGTTCAAAAAATGCCTGCCATTCCAATATCTGAAGTTCCTGTTGGAGCGGTTTTTTGGGTGCGATCAGACAAAGGAAATCCGGATTCAATGAATAAAACCTGGAGACTTCTCGCTAAATCAGACTGTAATATGCGAGCAATAGATCGACCTGCCAACTGGAATTCCAACTATATGCATGTGGATGATACAACTCTTGAAGTAGTTAATGGGGATTTACAGTATCTTACATTTCGAAGGAATGCCGGAGATTCTCGAATCAGATTTGTTCCAGAAAGTTGTTATCGTTCTCCAATGCGAGAAGAGCCTCCGAGTGATAAAGCTGTAGTGCATATTGTGGATGTTCCGGTGGATTATTTAATTCCCGATGCATCAGAGGGAGTTGTTGAAAATCCAATTGTAAAAGTTGCCTAATTTATATTCAGAATGCGTTCATTTTCACTGGAACTGGATCACATTGAGAAACTCAGAAGAGCTATTAACCTCCCTGAAACTCCTCCGGAAATAATAGCTGTTGTTTCCGATACTCAATTAAGTGCATTAAGAAATTTCAGATTAGATTGTCTGCATAGAAAGGATGCAGAAGAGATACCATTAGCACAAGTTTTATCGATACTCAAGGAAAGTATTCTCAATGGAACACAATTGCCGGAAGCATTCTTTAAACTTGTTCCAAATATAATGAGAGGTGATTCAGAAGAACGATGGCAAAACAGAATTGGGATATTAGTAAAAAAACTACAAAAGACAGAAGAGATTAAACAGTGGGTTATTAGATCTTTAGCAGAAATAAAAGATGTTCCGATAAGGAATGTTGAAACATGTCTGACTTTTGAGAAAATTTTCGGTTTTGGGGGGCCTATCCCGGTAGAGATTATCGAGGAAAAGAATTTTTTAGTAGAGGTGGATAGAGCAATAGAAGATCCTTTCGGGAGACCAGAAAAAGAAAGGAATAAAAGAGTAATCCGTGGACGATTGGGGTATGATCCAAATAGTCAAATGAAGGATGGATATTTTGAATGCCCCACATGTGAGAGTTCTTTTTGCGTAGATATTATGGGAGGAGGAGCATTGCATAATTCAGGATGTGCAGAAACGGAAAAAGGATATGACAGCTGTGTTTATTTTTTCGGTCCGAAACATGTAGAAGAGCTGAAGAAAATGACAAAACTTTTAAACGAGCATTTCAAAGATGATTCAGGGGATCGTTACCCTTGGCATGGAATCACTATAAACCAGTTGAAAAAGTTTTTTCCGGAACTTTTGTGAATTTCTTCTGAGAATTGAGAAAGTAAAATCTCCAAAGCCCAGTCATAAACTTGCTTTTCCGAATTTTTTGGGGTATAATATCCCGATATGGATATACCCAAATTTCGGAAGCGAATACAAACCACCATCCTCTTCACAGAGGAACAAAAAGCATATTTCCTTGCCCGTGCCGAAACCTACACTCCGGAAATCAGAGACCAGATAATCGAAGTCCTCAATAAACACGAAAAGAACCTTGACGAGAGGAGTGATGAAATATTGGATAAAATACAGGAAGAACAATCATCAGAAATTCACAAGCATTTGAGTCTCGGAGAAAAGAATCATAACCGGGAAATCAAACAGGCTATGATAGATTTGGAAACAGACATTCAAAGCCTTGAGGCAGAGGAGATAATGAAGTTCAAAAAAGAAAAAACGCAAATCAGGAAAGAACAAAAGAAACCGGAAATTTCCAGAAAGGCAATCATATCGCTTGTCATCCTCACCATCGTCCTGATGTTGAGTTTTTTCGTGCTGAAAAATTGGAACTTCTTTCCGGAAGATTCTCAATCAAACGAAAGCCATGAGGGAGCCAATCAAGATGTTCCAAAGCCAAAGCCCAAACCAAAACTAAAATAATGCCATTTTCAGAATCCGGCAGTGAAAGATATGAAACCGTTCCCAAAACGGAGGAAGAACGACGTTCTGAAAAACTGAAGAGAAAACTACCAAAACTGGAAAACCGTCCCGACTTTGAAAAAGTCCGTGTCGAGAAAAATCAATCAGCAATGGATGAACTCGCCAATATTACCGGAGAAACTCCTCCGGGAATGAGTCCGGAACAAGTAGTGGCAGCCATGCAATGGGAAGAACCGATTGAAAAACCTGTCTCTCCACATGAAAGTATTGAGGCTCTGGTTCAAAGTACGAATCAGACCACAGAAGAACCCGAACAGAATTTTGATCTCCCGGAAACAGAATCACCATCAGCGATTGGAATGGCAGAACCAGAACAAAGAAGTACGGAAACAAAAAGTGCAAGCAAAAAACCGGAACTTACAGATGCACAAATCGAAGCCGCTGCCGATGTCCGATATGTTCAACAACTGAATGCTCTGAGTGAAAGTGTGGTCGGAAAATACCTCATATCCGATCTTCCGGAAGTGGTTTCCGGCAGATATTTGAAATCGCCTGCTGATGTCAAAAACGATTCTGCTCTGAAATCTATGGGAAGAGAACTCACAAATGCCACCATGTCCTTCGGAGCCAACCTCCTCATTGCCGGAGAAGAAGGCGTAAAAGGAATTGGAAGACTGACAAAAGCGGTCGGAAAACAAATGCTTCATCCATGGGATTTACTGGTTAAAGCCGGACATGTTTCCATGCATCCGATCGATTCGGCAAAAAGTGCTGGAAAAGCTATTGCTGATTTTGGCAGAACATTTGTCGAAGACACGAAAGCTGCCTGGAGGAACTCTTCGCCTGCCGGAAGAGGAGGAGCGGCATTGTCTGCGATGGTCAGAACCGTAACCGGAGCACAAGCCCTCAAAGCCGGTCAGATTGAACAGCAAATCGGAAAAGCTATTGATAAAACAAAAATCGGGAAGGCTGCAAAATCAGTTGCTGAAAAAGGTGTTCCTCAAGTAGTGGATACTCCCTCCAAAGCCGTTGTTGCCGCATCCGGTTCTCCGTCTGCTTTGAGCAAAGCTGCTACTACTGCGATAAATACGGCGAATCTTTCGAGACTGACGAATGGGAGGGATGAGAATCTTCTAACTGGATCGGATGAATTATCACCTATGATGATGGAAGCAGAATCAACTAAAAATATTCCAGACGAAATGTGGAATACAAACGTAGAAACATGGAAGGAAAGACTTCCAGAACCAGTGACGGAAATACTGAAGCAGCAAAAATCCATGCAGATGACGCAACTCGCATCACCATCTGATACGCCTGTATCTTTATACTCCCCAGAATCTCTAGCTCAAAATTTAAAATCTATGATGCCAAAATTGGAACAAACAGAAGCAGAATTACAGAAATTTTTCAAGAAATATTTCCCCAAAAGAGATCCTATGATCGCTGGGAAAAAACCAAGTGTTGTTTTTGCAGAAGGATTGGGAGAAATGGAACACAAGGCAAACGGAGATATGATATTTTTAGATACGGCAGAACTGAAAGCCAAAGACTCGGAAAAAGTGGTTGAAACGATGCTCCATGAAAGAACTCATCAGATGATGGAATTTTATCTGGCTGATCAGCTCGGACAAATGCCTCACAAATGGATGAGCGAAGGATTTGCCAATATCATGCCGGAGATTCTTCGAGCACAAAGAGAAGGTCTGGATTATCAGAGTTATGCGCAAGAAATACGAGATGTGAGTGGATTAGGAGAAGATGTATCCAATGGGATGTCTCTTATAGAAGCTGTTTCTCAACGAGAAAAAGTTGACAAATATGGATTATGGAATTATGAATATGGACAGGCGTTTGTGAAAAGTTTTGTAGCGAGACATGGACTAAAGGAATATTTCCGACTTTATCAGGAGATGGGGAAGAATCCTGAGAAGTATGAGAAGATGGGGGCGATTTCTTCAGCGCAAGAAGCTATGAAAGAAATGGGATATTCCGAAAATGAATTTGAAAGAACTATGGATACAACAAGTGCAACCTTGGAATTAAGAGGAAAAATGAATATGAATGCTTATAGAAATTTTTTGAAAATGCCTGAAGAAAATATGTTGAGATCCTTAGAAAAACACGATATTCGAGTGTTATTGACACTTCCTCATGAAACAACACCAAAAAGCATGACAACAAGGATAGAAATGATAGAAGATGTTCTCCAAGAAAGATATTATGGGGATAAAAATATGCAAAAAAAAATAGGTTTATTTATTAATTCCTTACACAATTTAAATCAATAATTATGAATGATTCATTACCAAATTTCGATAAAAAAAGCCGCTCTGAATTAGATGTTGATACAAAAGGATGGGAAAGATTTGACATATACAGAGCTATCGATGACTGGACTTATCTTAATGCGCACCAAGAAGAGGCTCGGAGATTTCTTGAGGGGAACCTTAAAACTGGTAGTTTCTTACTTTTAGAAGCATTAAAAATCGCAAATGGATTAATGGGACTAGATGCGTTTACAATTCCTAATGACATACTAACATATTCATTGAAAATGGGAGAGAAAAAAAGAGGTCAAGCATTAATTTACATGAATAATACAGAAGAAGTTCCAAAGTTAATGTTTGTGCCAATTCTAAAGTTAATTATTTCTCAAGGACTAGAAAATGAACTAGAGGGAAGATTTAATTTTAGAGTAAGACAAGCCATCAGAGTCTTAGGAAGATATAACACTTCGGACACAATCGAATTTCTCAAAAAACTCCCTGAAAATGAATTAATCGGAGCTGACGATCTGGTGCGTAAAGAAGTTGAAAAGGTATTATCACAGGAATAGGAAAGTATCACAAAAGGACAATGAAATTATGAATACGGACAGGCGTTCGTGAAGAGTTATGTGGCGAGGCATGGAGTTGAAGAATATTTCAAGCTCTGGCAGGTGATGGGGAAGAATCCGGAGAAGTATGGGGAGATGGGAGCGATTGATTCAGCGAAAGAAGCTATGAAGGAAATAGGACATTCTGAAAACGAATTTGAAAGAACTATGGATACAACAAGTGCAACCTTGGAATTAAGAGGAAAAATGAATATGAATGCTTATAGAAATTTTTTGAAAGAAACTGAAGAAAGTATGTTAAAATCTTTGAGTAATCATGATATTCGAGTACTTTTAACTGTTCCACATAATGCTAGCAACAAAATGATGACGAGGAAGATAGACAATATTAGAGAGAAACTAATTTTGGAAAACAGATTTTCACAACAAAAAATTAATAGTTTTATCAATACTTTAAATTCTATAATTCCTAGAAAATGATAACATTAGATACACTTCCTGGTTTCAATTATGATGATTATCCCGTTTCGGAATTAAACACGGATGTTTGGGAAGCCGCAGGTTTTAATCCGTTAGAAGCATCACGCAACGAATTTTATTGTCTTGACGAGAAAAATAGAGAAAATGCAAAAATATTTGTTACTGGAAATTCAAAAGTTGCAAACCGCCTCTTGGCAGTTGTAATTAGTGTTTCTGATATAATTGATGAACCTATCTCGGATAAAATTATCGATTACGCTTTACGAGTAGGGGGAGCAGACAGAGAATTTGCATTATCACACTTTAGTACTTTAGAAAATCCTTCAGATACACACCTTGAAACCATAATAGAAATTATTGATTATTATTTACAGAAATTTCAAATAGTCGAAAACAATGTAAAAAAAATGGTGACTGCGGTTATTGCGCTAGAAAAACATATTAAATTTCCCAAAACACAAGAATTTCTGAGACAATTGCTAGAACATGAAGTAATAAGAGGAAATGAGGTGTTATTTCCTTTTGTGGAAGCGATTGTACAGAAAATAAACGAATAAAACTATAAATGATTCACTTCCTGACTTTCGATATTAAAATTGATGGCGTTTGTTTATCTTTAATACTTAAATCATAATGGTAGAAGAATTTGAAAGATTATCAGAAGCCGAACAAGAGATAGAATTTCCTCTCTCCAGTGACCGTCTTCCTGGATTTGACCTGGATAATTACCCAGAATCGAATTTTAGTACAAAAATATGGGACAAAGCAGGATTTAATCCATTAGAAGCTGTCCGAAATGAGTCGTATTGTCTTGATAACCAGGGTTGTGCAAAAATATTTTTAAGAGAAAATCTAACCGTTAACAACGATCTTTTATCATTTGCTATAGACATAGCTACCATTATAAATTATCCGATTCAATGGGAAGTTATTGATTTTGCTCTTATGAAAGGTGGTTTGGATAGAGAATCAGCCTTATTGTATCTGGCAGAAAATAAGCCCCCATCAAGCATTCACATTAAACGAATTATCGAAATCATCGAGTTTTGTTTGGAAAATTTTTACTTATTTGAAGGGTATTCAGATAAAACATTTGTGGCCATTAAAGCTTTATCAAATTTTAGAACATCAGAAATTGCCAGGGCTTATTTAAAAAACCTTCCTCAACATGAAAAAGCAAAGAGCGATAAAGCAATTCAAAATTTTATAAAAATGCTCATAACTCTTGTGGAGTCCGATGTTCCAGAAAATGGATCAGAGGAAAGAAAAATGGAATCTGAGGAAGAAGAGGGAAAACAAAAGTTAGATCCATGTAAAAATCTTGATAAAGACCCTCTTTCAAGAAAGGGAGATTATCCTATAGAAGAAGAAACTGATCAAGAAGCCAAGCTACAAAACAAGTTGGGATTTATTGACAGGAGACAAGGAATGCTGGATGGATTTCAACAGCATGTGGAATCAGATCCAGAGATAAATGATAAAGAAAAATCCGAAGCATCTAAATTTCTTCAAGAAGAAAATGCAAAGCTCCGAAAAGAACGACATGATTTGGCCGATGAAATGATGAAACATATAAAAAAAGAAGCACCTAAGAATGAGAAAAAAAAGAACCCCATAAATAAGAAGCAGGAAAGCAAAAAACCTTCTCCAGTCTTATCTTATGTTTTGAATAGAATTACACCAAAAACCAGACCTCGATTGAAAGCTCATGGAAGTTCAGATATTGGCAGAGTTCGAGAAGTAAATGAAGATCACTTTCAAATCGATGAAGAACTCAAACTACTAATGGTTGCGGATGGAATAGGAGGAAAGGGCTATGGTGATTATGCAAGCCGTAAAGCTATAGATTCAATTTGTAATATGATACGCATTATTTTAGACGATGTTTTCAAAAATGGAAAGATCAAAGAATTTATATCGAAGAATAAAAATCAAGAGCAGACGAATCCTATATTTCGTTTAGTTCATGATATTATCAGCCAAGTTAATACTGAACTTTTTAAAAAGAACCAAGCTGAGGGCTTTCCAGATGGAATTGGAGCAGCATGCTCTATTGCAGGACTCTGGTTTCCTGATTTTGTAGAACAACCAATAGTATTTAATGTTGGGACCAGTCGAGTTCACATTCTTCGTCATAATCGTATGCAGCTAGTATCGAAAGATCATTGCAGGATGGTGGCATGGCATTCTCATGGGCGTGGCTATGTGAGTCCATTTTCTTCACTCACGTTACAACTGGTGGGGGCTAGCTCAAATGTTGAACCCCATGTTAGAGATATACACGTTCAAAAGGGCGACATAGTCTATCTTTGTACAAATGGACTATCAGAAACAACAGACTGTACTGAAGTTTTTAAAATTCTTTCTGCGACAAGCAACACTAATCAAAAAGAAGTATGCAAACGACTGATTAAACAGGCAAATGATTTCGGTGGCAAATTGAATATTACTAGCATTGTTGGTGTTTGTGAGTAGTTTTTAACAAGCCAAAAAAGTAATCTTATCCTGAAACTCCCTGAAAAATCTGGAAACATCCTGAACGATCTCAAAGAGTTCTTTCTTGTTAAAAAGTTCGTGTACTGTCCTGTAGTCCCCACCATGTCGTATACTCAGCCTCAAGTACACCATTATTGCTAGTCTTTGACTGGCTTTTAGGTGGCTCTAGCCGTATGTTTGCTTTCTCTCTTAATTTCAGACTTCCTGACTCGAAAGATTTCAAATTGAATCCATTTTTTTAGTTTTCAA
>CAZQFO010000021.1:0-19365 GCA_964592695.1 uncultured Candidatus Peribacteria bacterium | reverse complement strand
TATGAAATACATTGTGAAGCTTTTTCTTTACGACTAATTTAATCCCCATCCCTTAGCCACTTACAACTTTTTTACTTGCATTTAGTTTTTAAATGTGGTAAAATAAAAGGTATTTAAAATGATAGTTGACAAAAAGTAAGATGGATTTTATTTATAAGAAACTTGGAATTGCTGAACACGAAGTAGCTCGTGTCAATATTTCTTGGCTGTTGCGTCTTTTTTATCAGATAGGATTTGTTGTCTCATGGACCATTATTACAGCACTTTTTGTAGAGAAATTTGGAATTTCGCAATTACCAATTCTCTTTCTAATCGATGCTGGGTTGTTTCTTTTTGGAACACTGGTGACCAGTTTTTACTTTCGAAACCTTGAAGCAGATAAGTATCTGCTCCTATTTAGCGGATTGACACTAATATCATTGGGATTGACCTCTTATTTTGATGTAACAGAAATTGGATTTTTTGTATTTGCTCTGCTGGCAAAAGATCTTTTCTTTTCTCGTATAAACCTTGGGCTTTTGCGTCAAACAGAAGAATTGTTTTCTCCATTGGAAGCGAGAAAATTTATTCCGATTATTGATTCAGCTATTACTATTGGTACGGTATTGGGTGCTTTTTTACTCATTCAATTGTTGCATTTTTCTTCTGATGAAGCGGTTTTGGGGATTTGGGCGGGGGCTGTTATTGGGGTTATTGTTCTGACAATTCTTTTACCAAAAATACTAAACTTTTTACCTCGATTTGAGGCCGTCTGTGCAATTCGTTCTTCTCGAAGAAATACTTTTATTGAGACTTTTAATGCATTAAATGATCGTCCATTTTTAAAAAATCTTCTCTTGTTAGTATTTTTTCAGACCGTGTTATTTACTTTTGTAGAAATCGAATTCACACGAGAAATTCATAATGAAATACAGGAACACCATGAAACACATTCTGAACCTGTTGTTCATGGTCAAGATTTGCAAGCATCATTATTATCCAGTGCCAAAGAAAAATTTACAGAAGTTCGACACACTGCACAAGAAAAAGCGAGTGAAATAGTTCATTATCTAGAACATGATGTTATTACCCATGAAAAACTAGCTCATGATTTGGGTATGTTTCATTTGATTTTTGGTTTAATTGCTTTGGCTTTTGAATTGCTGATTACTTCCCGAGTTTTATATCGAGTCGGTGTAGTGGGATCAATTCTTACGTACCTGGGGATTATATTTATTGCAATTATGTTCATGTTTTTTCGAATTGGAAATATTCAAACTTTGAGAGGATTGCAACATGGACTACATTCACTTGGTTCATCTCCTTATCATATTGCTTTTTATGCATTGTTTTCTCGAAGAAGAGAAGCTATCAGGCTATTTTTTGAGGGAATATTGGTTCCTCTTAGTGTTATTGTTGCTATAGGCATTTTATTCTTTATTCCGGAGTCATATGTGCTTCCGGTTATGTTGATTGCAACTCTAGGTGCTATATGTGCTGGATCCTTTATGAAAAGAAATTTTACAAGGAATTCTGCAATAAACATGCAAAATGAAAGTGGTATTTCAGAAAAACTTCATCACATTGAAATTCTTGGTCAAAGAGGACATAAAAATGCAGGTATGATATTGGTTCAGGAATTAAAGAATCGATCAAACCATATGGTAATTAGAGAAAAAATTATTAAGACTATAACTTTTATTAATGATCCGGAAGTTATTCATGCCTATGTAGAAATTATAATGGACACAAAAGAGTCTAAGGAGATTAAAGGAAAGGTATTGAATTCGATACTGCTTTTATCAAGCCTCAATTCTTATTGGAAAAATCATGCATTTGGACAACACCATCTGATAAATGCATTAAAAAACCTTCACAAAACAGAAGATGAAACACATTTGAAAAAGCTGATAATTATGAATATTTTTCTTCAGCTTCCGCCGACAGAGGTGGTGCCATTTTTCTTAGAAGTTATGAAAACAAGAGATGAACAACTAAAATCCATATGTCTGCGATCTTGTACGGTTTTTAACGATCCGGATATAGTGTTTTATCTCCGACCATATCTAATGCATTCTAATCCTCGAATTCGAGGTCATGCTGTGATTGCATTGTGGAAATTTGAAAAAAAAGATTCCCTTAAAAATATTCTTCGAGAATTATTGATGGATAATGATGAAAAAGTTAAAATTGCAGGAATATATGCAATTGGAGAAACATATGATGATTTTTGTAAGGATGATTTATTGTCAGCTCTTGCAAACGAAAGAAAGAAAGAAAACCGATTACACTTATTAATTGCTTTGGCAAAATTAAAAGATAAGGATGTTATACCAGAGCTTTTAGATATGATTTTGGGTGATGATATTGAGTTGGCAAATATGGCTAATCATATGCTAGAAAGAGTTCCAAAAGAAATTCGTGATGAGATCAGAAGAGAAATTCAGTTTGAAATATCTCATAGAGTATCACAAATAATAGAGCCACAAAATATCAGACATATGGAGGATTTGCAAAAATTATCGGTGCCGGTGTTGGAGTATCTTAAGCGGCTCTATCAATTAGATGGTAAGTATGATGATATGTTGATGATGGAAAGTGTTACTCCCAAGATTGACTTGCATTAGAAATAATAATGAAACATATAGAAGTTAGTTTTTTGCTAAACTTCAAATCTCTCCTTCCTCATGTCAAAAATATTTAACGGAGCTTTTCCTGTTACCGATTTTATCATTTCTCCCATTAGCTGAATGGGAACTCCTACAATATTTTGAAAGTCTCCTTCAATGGGTTCTAGAAAAAAAATCCCTGTTCCCAGAACAGAATAAGCCCCACATTTACCTTTCCAATCTTCAAATGCAAGGTACTTGCGAATTAAGCAGTTTGTCGTGTCTGTTCGAAATTTTATGTAAGTGTTTTGCATTTTTGATATTTCAAAACACGTGCCTTTGTATTTCCCAACCATACTAATACCCGTTACAATCGACTGAGATTTTCCAACAAAGGATTGTATCATTTCAAAAGCTTCTTTTTTGGTTTTAGGTTTTCCTATAGAGCGACCTTCAAAGTCAATCATTGAATCAAACCCTATGATGATGATGTCTTCTTTTTTTGCAAACTGTGAATACACAGATCGTGCTTTTTCTAATGCAAAATTTTCAACTTGTTTTTGAGGGGAAAGATCAGGATTGATTTTTTCCTCATAAGTGGGCCAAATTACTTCAAAATCAATTCCAAGCTTCTGAAAAAGTGCCAAACGATTTTTTGAACTGGAAGCTAAAATAATTTTCATATAAAGTTTGGCAGAAAATAAAGATTTAAATTATTTTGTAACAATTATTTTGTGTTTTTCTTCGGATACTATTCCACTTCGATCTTTAACCTTGAGAAGAACCGTATATTCTCCCGGAATATTATACATGTGTTCTGGGAAATATTCTGACGAAATAAAACCATCTCCGAAATCCCAAAAATATTGTACTATTGATCCGGTGGAGGAGCTGGGGTCAAAATTAACTTTTAATGGTACCTGTCCGGCACTTGGTTTGGCAGTGAAATCAGCTAGTACATCTTCTTGTCTTACCGAAATCACATACTCTGATGAAGCTTGTTTGCCAGTAGATGTTACAACTGTTAATTTTATTGTAAATACTCCGATGTTTGTAAATTCATAATTTATTTCTGCATTATAATGAATAGGGTCGTTATCTGGAAATTGCCAAATATAATCAACAATTACCCCTTCATCTGTTGATGATCCGGAACCATCAAAACTTATTTTTAGGGGAACTGTTCCTGCTGGTGGTTCTGCCACTATTTTTGCGCGAACTCCAGCTCTCTCCACAACCACTTGTTGAATTTTTTCATATACTTCTTCATCAGAATCAATAATAATTAATTTTACATTATATTTCCCAGGTTTTCGAAAAACATGTTGTACTACATCTCCTGTATCATCTACAAATCCGTCATCTTCAAAATCCCATTTCCATTCGATTGGTTCTTCAACGATTGAAGTAGATGAATCAAAAGTAACTACAAAGGGAGCGTTGCCTGTCAAAATTTTTGAACGATTATTAAGTGGTGGGGTTGTTCTTATTTGGATATCGCCTTCTTTTTTTCTTTTATAAATATGAATAGTTTCTGTTATCTGACTTCGTTCTCCATCTTCATTTTCAATCGTGAGAGTTACATCATAATCTCCTACATTTCTAAAAGTCTTTTGAAATTTTCTTCCTACTACTAATTCTTCCTCTCCTTTTATTCTCCATTCATATCGTACAATTTTTCCAATTCGACTAAAAGAATTTATTCCATCTAGAATTATTGAATATGGTTTTTCTCCTTCAAATTCTTGTTCTGACGAAATTTCTGCACGAAGATGTGCTTCGGGCTCTTTTACCGTTATTGCTTTTTCTGTGTAAGCTATATCATTATTTCTTCCTTTTACTCGTAAAACAACTAAATATTGTCCGGGTTCCATGTATTTCTTTTCAATATTTGTAACACCAACTTCAGCTTCTGTAAATGTCATGGTTTTATACACTTCCTCTGGAATAAACTCTTCGTAGACTACTTTTTGTAGAGAAGATTCTTCTAATGAAGAAGTGTTTTCAAAATGTTGATCAGAAAGCATTTCTTCGATCTTTTTTTCTCTTGCTTTGATCTCGGCTTCACTCAATTTTTTGAATGCCCATTCTCGTGAAATTATTTCTCCATCTGGATCTACAGAATGAAAAGAGTCCAATTCAACTTTTAATGGAGCAGGACCGCTCTCTATAGAAGCTTCAATCACAGGTACTATCATTTCATTTTTAATGATAACTTCACGCAGAGAGGTAAATACTTTTTCTTTATCTTCTTCTGGAGAAAAATATGAAACTTCTGCTCGAACAGGGAATCGTCCGCCATTTCGTCCTTTGTCCTCAAATTTATGGGTTACTACCGGTCCAGAGGCATCAATGGTATCATCTCCATCAAAATTCCAATTTATTTGTCGTATAAGTGCTGGATCTATTGCCAGCTTTTGTCCGATATCAAACTCAATTGTTACCGGACTAGAAAGTCCTATAACAGGACTAGGTGTGGTTAATATCATGGATTCATCCTCTCTAAACTCTTTTTTTGCTCCTGCATTTTGTATTAAATAATAAAATAGAAACCATAATAAACAGATCAGAAGAAAAACCAAAAAATTAATGCTGGCCTTTTTGATTTTATCTTTTCGATTAAAAGCCATTTTGTCCATCATTGCCCATTGAAAAAATGGAACAGCTGTAGAAATAAGTAAAACAAGTGCACATAATCCAAATATAAAATTTGTCATATTGAGGAGCACACCTTTTAATTCAGAAGGAGCAATGCCAAGCGTTTCAAAAAGTGGATTCGAAACATTTCCACTTGAAAAACTCCATACCATAACTCCATAGAAAGTCATGATGGATATTGCCACTATAACAAGCAAGCCCCACATTAGTTTTTGTCCAGGAGCTTTTTTGGGGTGAGCAGATGGGAGAGAATTATTATTCTTTTTTTGTGGTGGTGGATTTGTTGTTTCTTCACTCATTGAGAAATCGAAATTTGGATTCACAAATTCTTTTGTGTTTTTGGTTTCGAGTGGCTCATTATTTGTGGGGATAGTTTTTTCTTTATTATTTTTTTGGGGGGATACATTTACATTCTCATTTTTATTTAGTGGCATATCAGGCACTTTAGTTCCTTGATGAAAAAGTTCTTTTGTGTTTTCCTCAGCAGGTAGATTTATATTTTCTACAGGAGCTGTTTTATTATCGATTTTGTTTTTTGGTTTTGATTTTACCATTTCATTAAAGAATAAGCATTATTTTTCTGTTACCTTGATTGTTATGGAATCTGAAACAAACGTCAACCCATCTGATACAGTTAAAGTTACTTCGTATCTTCCAGGGAATAAATATTGAATGCGGACATCTTGTCCAATTTCGGTTCTTCCGTCACCAAAGTCCCATTCAAAAAATTTTGGAAGATCTGAGTCTATAGAAAGCCAGGCATAAAGAAAAAATACCGAATTTACAGTTCCACTTATGTCTGCAGCAGTTGATTTTTGTAGATCCAAACAATTATGGATGTGACTAACCTGTCTTTCAATTCTTTGATTATCAGATTTTATTTTATTTATTATTGCTTGGTCTTTCATTTTAGAAAGTTTTTCTTGATAGTGCTGAGATAGTTCTAATAGTTGAATTTGAAGCGATTGAATGTTGATTTTTCGTTTGTCAGAAACAACTGCCTTTATATTTTTATCTAACAGATCTTTATCATCACTTTCTAAAACATTGGAAGTATTTCTCTGTGATTTTAAAAGCTTGAGTTGTGCTTCTAAAAAGATTGGATTAAGGTACACGGGAGAATTACAGGCACTTAATAAGTCTTGGTTAATCTTAGAATTTTCTTTTGTAAACACTTTTTCCTCTTTTTTATCGTTTTCGGTATTTTCTGATTGGGGCATGGTAATCGATTCTGATGTTTGTTCTGTTGTGGTATTCGATAAATCAGTGTTATTTGGAGGGGCAATATTTAAATCATTGACCTCTATCGTTATAGTGTCCTCAGCGATGTTTATTCCATCAGATACAATTAATTTTACTTCATAATTACCGGCATCATGAAACCTATAAATTGCGTTTGAAGTTAATATCCGATCATTATTTTTTCCGGCAAATTCCCATTCGACTTTAAGCGTGTCTCCATCCGGATCTTGTGCTGACGCATAAAAATAAAAATCAGTTGAAGGATTTCCGATTTGACCAGGAATAACGAAAATCTTAGCTGTTGGAGCACGATTTGATTCTAAATTTAAGTCACTATTCAAATTTTCGCTTATTTCAATTATTCCTTTTTTACTAACAAATGTTTCTGTTTCAAATTTGGTGCTTTTTTTGTCTTCTACTCGTAATTCGATTTCATAAGTTCCTGGATCATCAAATCGTATGGGGAATATATCCGTTCCGGTGGTTTTAAATTTTTCGTTTATGTACCACTCAAACCCAAGAGCATCTCCATCCGGATCGGTAAAATCAGCATAAAAAACAAAAAAATCATCCACAAACCCAAAATTGGACATTTCCAAAGTTCCAGTAGGAGAGCTATTTGATGTAGTGCTGACCACTTTTTTATTAATATTTGAGATTTTCGAATGCTGTTTTCCCTTTATATCTACAGCTGTCGCCTGAAAGGAATATTTATGGCTACCAGGAAATCTCCAGAGATCAAACTTTGTCGAGGCTCTATCATTTACTTCTAGTTCTTCCACATTTACAAATCTATGCATGATAGGTACTCCATTTTCTAAAACGGTAAATTGGAATTTAGCAATTGGAACATTAGAAGGGGCTACTTTTGCTCCTACATGAACAATGGGATTTTCTTCTGAAATTTCTGTTTCTGAAATCCTGATTTCTGCTATTACTGGTCTATTTTGATCAATACTTGGTATGTTATTTTTTGATAAGTTCTTATCAGAATTTGTTAAATGGTTTTCGGTTACTTGGATCTCCAATGTATCGGTAGATTTGTGTTCTCCATCAGATGCCATAAAAGTAACTCTATATTTCCCAGGATTTTTGTATTGATAAGCTACATTTTGTACATAGGCTTTTCCTCCGTCTCCAAATGTCCATTCATACTTCATTTCGTCACCGTTTGGATCTGCAGCTTCTCCATAAAAAGTAAAATAAGTAGATAGTTTTCCTGCAGTTCCAGATGGAACATGTATTTTGACTTTTGGAGGGGAGTTTTCCTGGATTTTACCTGCATCGATGTACTCATTTCCGGTTACATTTACTTCTAACTGTGATTCTACTGCATTTTTGGTGGTAAATCGAGTGCTTACACCATCCTCTACCAAAACTTTTATTACATATCTTCCGGGATGTTTAAACTGTGTAATGAAGTCAGAATTTTTTTGATCTATTTTTTCATTATTAACGTACCATTCATAATTGAGGTGATCTTTGTCCTGATCTTTAAATTTTGCATGAAAAACAAAAGAATCTTTTGTTTTTCCCACAGTATTGCCGGTTAAGTATCCAGAAGGTGGGCGGTTGTTAAAGGTGCTTTTTACGTCTTTTGCGAAAAGTGTTCCTCGGGTTTTTCTTTTTCCTTTTTTATCAACGGCTGTAACTTTAAAAAAATATCGATGTTCTCCTGGGTATTGCCATAGATTAAATTCGACAACTCCATTTCCATTTCGGTCTACATCAGTTCCTCTGACACTTTTACTGGTTATTACGCGACCATTTTCTTCTACTACAAATATGTACATCCCGATTCCTTTTCCTACATCTCCAGAAACAGCTTTTGCGGATACCTTTACCAAAGGATTTGATGCTGTGACAGGTTCTTTACTAACATTTACAAATTCAAATTCAGGGCCAGATTCTGAACTGGGACTGGTTACCGTTATGCTATTGTGAGATTCAACTGTAACAGTCTTTCCTGCATTAGTTTTTGCATTTCCTCTTACTTGGTATCTGTGATTTCCGGAAATTCCTCGGAAATCCAGCTTGGCCTCACATATGGTTCCTTTGTTTATTTCTGATTGTCGAACTGTTTTTGTCATAGCGATTTTTTTTTCTTCCAACAGGGTAAATCTACACTGATCTAGTCGAGTACTTGAGTCTGTTGCGTTTAGAATTCCTCTTACTGTAATTACAGGATTCATTTCTGATACAGAGGTCGCACTTAGTACTATTTTTAGTGTTGCGGCAGATTTTTTGTTGCCCTGTTTTTTATCTGATCCGAGAACTATGTCTCCTTCTGAAACTAAATTTGGATCTTTTTCTAAGGATTTCCAATCAATTTCCGATAAATCGCTATCTTTTTTTGGGAGAGATAAATTTGGCAAAACCGAAATATTCTTTTTGAGGACTTTTTTATGTTTTTCTTTTTTTGCGGTTAGTTTGATGGTGTAGTTTCCTGGTTGAGAAAAAACATAGGTTACGGATTTTCCATAGAGTTTAGTTGTGTCAGGAAATTCCCATTCATAATCCACTCCTGCTAGATTTTTTGTTACCTCAAACTGGACTTTGTGTCCGACGGTAAATGTTGGATAGACTTGCGATGGTGTAATGGATGTTGTAGCGGAAACAAACAGGCTCCAGATACATCCTACAAAAGCAAGACCAAATATTGCAGTTTTTAACCAAACTGATTTAATTTTTTTTTTGTATTTTGGGGTCCGTTCCATTTTTTTCATGGCACGGTTAAGTTTATTGATTTATGTATTTTTTTCTAGTTTTTAGGTTTGAGATTTTGAGTTCAAACTAAATATTAAACATCTTCCCATTTGCACTTCGACCTAATGGTGCTTTTCCCGAGGGGTTGACTTGCTATGTTCGCTCGCCCTCGTCTGTCGGTCGAAGCTCGTAGAGCGAAGACTGATGAAGTGCCAAAAATTCAATCCCTTAATATTGTGCTGAAATAAACCTTTTTTTTAGTATACATCTTATAAATTGTGGTTCAATAGCTCTACGAGACTATTGAACCTGAGAAGTGAGAAAAAAAACGACAGCGAGTAGCTGCTAGCTTTTTTGCAGTGTTGATTGAAATTTCTAGAATTTCAAGCCTTCCCCTTTAGGGTTTGGAAGTAAATAAATGTTCAGAAATTTGATAGGATTTTTGTTCGTCAGCTAGGAAGCAAAGCCGAGTCATATCGGGAATATGGCGAGGTTTTGCTGACGAAGCTGTCGGGCAAAAAGACATCAAATTTGAACGGTTATTTTCTTCCAGGCCCTTAGGGTAATGTTCTTGTCAAACCACAGTTACATAAAAATATTCCTGATTGAGGCGATGGCCTCAACCAGGAAACTGATTTCCCTTCGACATAGTAGGTTGTTGTGGTTTACAACCGCCAAGTCCCCGGAGATACTCGGGTTGCTTGGCCGCTGAATGCGACTTCTCGCTTTCCTGCGAAAAAAATCTCAACTTGAGATTCGGATGGATTTCCGAGACCTCTTGTGACAACAATGAGCTTTCCGGTTTTGTTGTAAAAACTGCGTTTTTGTCCTGCTTGAGTAGCCTCTAAGGAGGAGGCTATGCAGCTTTTATCGTAGGTATTCACCGGCTGCCCTTGGTGATCGACCAAGTGTCCCAGCAATATTCCTGCTGGTATACCGATGGCCACCCCTGTGGCAGGACTCGTGGCAATTGCAGCACCTGCGATTCCTCCCATCATGCCGCCTGCTGTTTCGGATTTACATCCGGTAAGTAAGAATAGACTGCATAATGCTAGTGTTGACAATTTTAGTGCTCGTGATTTCATGAGGCAGATCCTTTCTGAGTGTGTAATTAGTCGAAGGGAAAACTCGTCCGTATGCTGAGAAACTCGCATACGAACAGATAGCCTTCGACAATTTTGAGATGGAAAAGAACAAAGTTTTTTTATTAATATTTTTTCGTCAATTTTTTTGTGCTTCGTCCCAGTATATTACCAGGACGAAGCGATGGTTGCCTATAAGACTTGGAATAACTCATAATTCTTCATAGTGTTTTATTATTACTGATCTCCCTATTCGTGATACGGTTGCGATTCTTCGTGAATTCTGTCCTTGGTCCAAGAGTACGACGTATCCGGTATTACTCTTGTATACGATGTAAGGACCGGAATGATGAATCTTTTGTTTTCCTAAGGCCGTTTCAGAAAACATCACTCCCTTGGTCACTATATATCGTTTGTTTGGAATCCATTCCTGTTGTGAGGTTTTTATTTTTTGAGGAACAGTTTTTGTCTGTGTTGATTGGCTATCGACAGAAAGATCTGCTCCTCCCAATGTATTTGAACTTGGAGGAGGAATACAGCCTTTTAAAAAGACTGCAACCACCAGAAAAGAAATGATTTTTTTAAGCATGGGATAGGTTCCTTTTTTAGAAGTATCAGTAATGGGATAAAATATAGGCGCCCCTCGAGATTATTGTCGATACAAACTCAATTGAATTTGGTTTTATCGTACTTCATAACCCCAAAGGGACCGACACTTGACGAAATGCAAAAGATCAAATTTTATTTTAGATAAAAATGCTAATACGTCCCTTTTTTTATAAAGGGAAATATTTATTTTTTTGTTTTATCCTAAGGTTTGTAAAGGAATAAAAATGTTTTGTCAAATTTTTTACTTGACAATAATTTATTTTTTATATATGAAAATAAGTGTAAATATAAATGAGAAAATAACAATTATTTAGGTCTGGAATTACACGTGTTTTTGTATCAAAAGAAGACTGAAAAATGGCACAGTGGTTCTTTTACATCACGACAAATATATCTCGAGGTTCTTTCGGATTTGTATTTGTGTGGGTCTGATCGGATGTTTTGAGTTTTTTGGATTCAGAATCTCCCATCGGACACCGCATGATCGAGTCCGAAGGTCGCCTCGAGATTTTCTCACAAAAATCTCAACCAAAAACGAAAAGCAAACCAATAACGGATCAAATATAAAAGGAGAACACACCATGAATAGCATGAACAGAGAGAAGAGTAGATTAAAAAGTGATTCAAGAGGTGGAAGAAGCTGGTTCAAAGGTCTTCTTGGATTTATCCTTGCGGCTGGAACTGGAGTTGTTTTTTTTCGTCCTCAAGTCTTGGCCCCAATTTTTGCTCTTGTTACAATGTTGGGGTGGCCATCCGACGGGGAAACAAAGTCACATTGGTGTGCAGAAAATTTTCCCAGTAACACAACGGCTTGTTTGCAGGAATACCCTGCTTACGAGAGTTCTGCGGACGAAACTTCTTGGGACACTGCTAGACGAATAGGACAAAAAAAATTGGTTCGTCTAATCCGAGAAAAACTCAAGGAGAGATATCCTCAGCCTGGAGGTTTTCAACGATCAGAATCATGGGAGGGTCGAGATAAAGAAGTTGTTGAGGAGGTGGAAGAGGATCGTCGTCAGGAGTATCCTCCTGAAACGGAGGAAGTAGTTCAAATGCAGGAAATTGTTCAAATACAGGATAATCCTAATCGAAAACTGCCTGAAGATCCGGCAGCAGAAAAGGGGGTAAAACATGCTCTTCCTATCCATGATGGAGGGGAAATTACCAATACTGCAAATATCAGAGTTGGCTGGATAGATAAGTCTGCCAACGATGTATGGTATGAATTGGACCAAGGGTTCATGTTCATGCTCCAAGAAGGGGCAAGGGACTTCACCTTTCGAGGAATACCGGCAGGAGCTCTTCGGGTTAAATATCCGAAAGGAGGAGGATTTGAATACAAAACGCCTAATTCTCATTGGTGGTTCCTGAGTTTCAAAACCCCTCATCAAGAGTATTGGCTCATCGCCATTCGCAAGGATCTTGTTCCAAGGGGGGCTCCTGTTAGGTTTATGAAGGAGATTCTCACTACCACTGAGGGCGAAACCACAAGGACGCGGTTTCGTCAGGAGGTCGGAAAAAGAACGCTCTTGAATGGACCGGTTTATCGGACGATGCCAGGACACCAATCCAACATATTCACAGGTACTAATGAATATGGCGACATGGTTGAATATGCATTCAGCTATCCCCATATCGAGAAGCTTGGCAAGATGATAATCTATCTCCACAAAGGGGATATGAAACAACACAAACCCAAAAGCTCTAAAAGGTCCGTAAAAAGACCTGTAGAAAGTGGTTTGACCGCGGAATTTGGGAGATTTCTGCGATCCAGAAATAATATGTCGAGGTGACCAATTACCGGTTCTGGAGTATCCAGGGCCGGTCTCTTTTTGGTGTTTTTTTTTATGTCTTTTTATTTTTATATAGATCGAATTTTATTGTTTTAAAATAAAATTAGATTGGGGCAATGGAATTTATTTGCATTTAGAGTGATTTTCTGGTACACTGCCGGGATTTATTTACTAAATTCCTTTTAATTCATGAAAAAATTCAATCTAGAACTGAAATCAAAAAAGCCCCTTTGGAAAGAATTTCTTGTGTTTTGTTGTACTGTGGTTTGTGTATGGGGAAGTACTCATGTGTTTATGAATTATTCTGCCTTTGCAGAAATTGCTACTTTTAAATTAAATACGCTCAAGACCTCGGTTATGGAAAATCTTGAAAATCTTCAATATTCACCTGCTACGGCAAAAGCTCAAGAAGAACCGGAGTCTGAGTTGGCTACCATAAAACCCAAAAGAAGTGTTTTTAGAAATCAAAAGTTAAAACCTCGGAATCAGGCAAGCGAACTTTTTGCAGAAATGCCAATCTTTCCTCCTGATAATAGATTAGTTTTACCGAGAATTGGAAAAAATGTTCCTTTGGCGACTGTTCCCACTCATAATAATTGGCATCAACTAGAAACTAATATCCAGGATGGATTGAGAAATGGAGTGGTAGTGCATCCTATTTCACATGCGCCAGGAACACTTGGAAACTTCTTTGCAACTGGACATTCATCGTATTATAAATGGGATCCAGGGCGATTTAAAGATGTTTTTGCTCTTTTGCATGAGGTAAAGGTGGGAGATGTTGTTGAGGTCTATTGGGAAGGGCAACTTTTTAAATACAAAATTCGAGAACAAAAAGTAGTTCCTCCAACGGAAATATCTGTGTTAAATCAACCAAAAGATAAATCTATACTTACTTTAATGACATGTACTCCTGTTGGAACAAATAAGAATCGATTAATTTTGGTGGGAGATCTTAAGGATTAGAGGCATCAACGTTCGAAATTTGGATGCGAATATCTTCGGTATCAATATCTATAGATTCATTTGTGAGGGGGGCTTCTATTTTCTTTTCATTATTTTTTATTTGTATTTCATCAGCTAAATTAAGATCTTTTGTCTCCAAATTATTTATTTGAGAACATCCATACAAGCCAAATACTCCGACAGCCATAAAAAGAGAATATTTATTCATTTCTAGAATTATAGATTACTTAAGGAATAAAAACAAAATAAACAATATATACTATGAAATTTTTTGCCAGAACCCTAAGGGTTTAACAAAAAAATAACATAAAAATATCATAAAAATATCAAAAGGACTTGACTGTGATGACAAAAAGGTGTAATAAGGATTTATGAGGATACTTTTGAGTTTTTTAATCACTCTTATTCCATTTTCTGTTTTTGCTCAAGATCTTGAGTTTAATGTTGTTCGAACTTCTCATTCTCCGGGATTTTTTGCTGTAAAACTTTATCCTGGATCTCATTTAGTTCCTTTGGATATTCATGATGTATATGTGAAGAATTATGATGATAACAAAGCTATGATATATCAAGAATTAATATTAATGCTAAACGAGCTTGGGACGAATGTTATTGAAGAAAATGAGGTTGCTGAGTATTTATCTGATCCCTATACCAGGCTTATTTTTTTGGGTAATGAAAAAGAAGGGTATTTAAATTTTAAAGCAATAGACGCAAATTTGCTTATGGAAGATTTTGAAAATTTTTCTACAGAAAATTTGGGATCTATTTTTTTACAGGACATTCAAATTGATTTTGGTGGCAACATATCAGATGTATATTATGAAAATTTGGAGTTTTTGGGTAATGGTCCCGTATTGGCAATTGGTAAATTTGCTCGTCCGATGCGGACACGGATGGTTGTATCTGGGGTTTCAAATAAAGGAGAGCTTAATGCTACTGCGATTGCAGACCTGAGAACATATACTGAGGATCCTTTGGTACAGTTACTTCCTGATATGTGGGAAGAGCTAGCTAATCCACCAGTGCCAAAATCGGATAAACCATCTTGGTGGTTCGCTATTTTTCCCTGGGGATTAGGGCTTATTGGAATTCTTATTGTTTCTTTTTCACTTCTATCTTTTATTAAAAAAATTTTAGAAAAATCTACAGAATTGCCCACAGAGATTCATATTTCTACCAATAAAAATCCTTGTGTTTCTTCTGTTCAAACACTAACTAATAATTCCTCGCATAAAAACTCGATAAAAGCAGATATTGAAAGTAAGCTGCCTTTTGAAGTTGAACGAAGGAATGACGAAATGTGAGATTAGAATTTTTTATTCCTTACCAACGTCCAATTCTTTTGTATTCATGTATATTTGTGGTGAGATGGTGTCTTTTTCGCATGGTTCGCACTTTTTGGTGAATCTCCCATACTTCATTCAGAGCTTCGTTAGCTAATCGATTTAGTTTGCGTTTTAGTCTATCTTGTTTTGTTTTTTCGATCTGAAACAAACAAAATAATTCTTTTACCTCTTGTGCTTCGCTCTTAGATTGTAATGTTTGTGCAACCTTTTTCCATTGTTTTTTTTCTAATTCATTTAGTGCTTTTGAGTCTTGGATAAGGCTGAGGAAATCTTGTATAATTAAGTTCATAATAATCTGATTTTATTTTTTACTTTTGTATTTTACTCGTTTTAAAAAAAATCTTCAAATAAACCTGGCACTTTTTGTTTTGGAATGAAAATAGTTTTGTCAATTTTTTTTAGTTAAGGTAGTTTAGGAGGGTGGAAACTCAGCTATCAAGCTAGATCGCTACCCTCCTACTCTACGTAATCTCATGAACTCTTAGTCCCCAAGCTCCAGCTAATAATGCTACCTGAGCGGCTTTATTATTAGTTTCCGGTTTAAATCTGTCTATTCCTAAAAAACGCTTTCTAGAATGTCCGATAAGTACTTTTTCTTTGGGAACAAATTTTGCAAATTCTAATAATTTCCAATTTAAATCCATGGTCTTTCCAAATCCAATTCCGGGGTCAAGTATTATTTTAGAGGCTTCAATTCCGACATCTATTAGTGTTTGTTTTTTTGATAACAGATCATCGCGTACGGCTTCTAAGGAATCTATTTGTTGGGAATGAACTTCTGGTACAGTTTTTCCGGGAAAATGATTAATAATTACCATTGGTTGGTATTCGACTGCCAATGCAATCATTTTAGGATCTTGAAATCCTGATACATTATTTAGTACTGTTCCACCAAGTTCAAAAAATTGCTGAGCAGTTTGCCAATTTTTGGTATCTAGGGAAATTTGTCCGGGGTATTTCTGGATAAGTACGGTTACCACTTTACGGATTCGGTTCCATTCTTCTTTCCAGGTGATTGCTTGTGCATTTGGCCGAGTGCTTTCTCCTCCTATGTCTATATAGTCTGCTCTATTTTTGATCATTTTTTCAGCATGTGATATTGCTTTTTGTTCATTTAGAAATTTCCCGCCATCCGAAAACGAGTCGGGAGTGACGTTTAAAATACCAAAAAGGGTAATATCATTTTTAGACATTTATTTTGGTTTGTGTTCAAAAAAATGTTTCCATGAGTATCTTAATGAATCCTTAACATGCTGTCTGAGAACCCAACTACTAAATAGTGCTTTGAATCCACCTTCGCTCAATCTGATCCCATCAGCATATACTTTTGCTTCTGGATAATAGCACACTTGTTTCTTTTTTTTCCACGACTGCCAGCAAATTTCTGCATCTGCCATAAACAGAAAATATGATTCATCAAAGCCTCCTAGTGTATCCCAAAAATCTTTTCGCATCATAAAAAATGAAGATTGTAACCAGTCTACTGATTGCGTTTTGTCATAATCTAAATGTTGCATTTCATCGTGGGCGACAGCGTTATTTATAACAGGGAGTTTGCGAAAAAACGTTCGTCGTGCTATTTGTATCCAAAATTTTGGAAAGGCTCGAACCGTCATAGCAATGGAATCATCAGGATTAATTTGTTTGGGGCCAATGATGCCTATTTGAGGATTTGTTTTGAGGTGGGTAAATAGTTTTTGTAGAGTATTGGTATCTTTCCAGATAATATCAGGATTGACGATAGCTATGAATTTTCCATCGGCAAATTTGGCACCGATATTATTTCCGCGTGGGTATCCTTCGTTTTTTTTATTAATTATAACTCTTACGTTTTTATATTTTTGCAAAAGATCTAATTGTTTTGCATTTCGGGTATTGACCGAATTATCTACTACGATGATCTGCACTTCAAAATCCCCTTTTTGTCTCAATGCACTTTTCACGTTTTGTACCACTTGAGGAGCTTTGAGGAAATCGAGAATGATGATAGATATTTTTGAAGTTCCCATTACCTATAGATGGTAGTAGGATAAATCAGATTTTCAAATTGGAATCTTGTTATTCCACTAATTCCAAAAGCAATTCTCTCATAGCAATGATTTTTAACAAATGTTCATTTAATTGACCTTTCAATAAAGCCCGAGCCAAAAACCGCTTGTCTACCCAACGAAAATTCTCCGGAAGGTTGTTTGAATCAATGGTCTTTTGATCTAATGTAGTAATATCAATTATTGCGTGTTCATTTTTTTTATGAAAAAACCTTCCTCCATCACTAATTGCAGATAATAAAGATAGATTTGGAGCAATACTATCTGGTTTTTGCGAAACCGCCGTGCTTGACACCTTGGTAGACTTATTGTAATACGCCTTTTGAATTAGATCAGAATCTTGAGGAACATTTATCTGTTCGAAAAGTGCAACCGATTTTCCTCCATGTGCTTGTTCTAGATTACTTAGTGATGCCTGAATAGATGGAGCTAATAAGATACTTCCTTCACAATCATTTCCCGGTTCGGCTTTTGCTTGAACTAGAAATAATATTTCATTTTGTACTTTCTTTACAAAGAGTACAACAAGTCCTTTCCCAATTTCTTCAAGCATTGGTTGAGACCAAGCCGAAATCTCACGTGAATCACTGGCAAAAACATCTATATTTTTGAGAACAAAAAAAGCATTATCACTTCTTTTTATCGGAGTTGGACTATGAGGATCAATTAACCATGGTTTAGCCATGGGTTTGTCAGAAACTGTAGCTAAAAATCCTTGTTCTTGTCGTTGCGAGTCAAACCATTGCTCTGCTTTGTCAGATGAATTATTCATTTTTTTATAAAATTATTACACACCCAGATTACTTCTTTTGCCTTATGAGTCAATAGTTTTTTTTATACCTTTTTTTATAATCTGAACACAAAGTACAATTCGCTTTTCTAAAAAACATTTCTACTATGAAATTCCGATAGAGTTAATTTATAAGCTGATGTTATTCACCATGAAAAAAAATTTAATATTCAATCCTACCGGCGATGATGATGTTGCTAATCGCACTATCATAAAGGGAAATGTTACGGGGCTTTTTAGTCTTGATAAAGTGAAATACAATTGGGCTAAGTCCATGTATCAGGTCATGATCGGGAATTTTTGGGTTCCGGAAAAAGTTAGTGGTCTGGGTGACGATGCCATCATGTACAAAAATCTCAGTTCTGCAGAACAAAAAGGATATCGCGGAATTATCTCTTTCCTCACTTTTCTTGATAGTATTCAAACTGTAAATTTACCGCATTTTTCTGATTTCATTACTTCTCCGGAAGTAAACCTTTTATTGGCAATACAATCATACCAAGAAGCTATTCATTCACAGAGTTATACCACTATCCTTGAAACAGTGGTTGATGCTAAAGAACGTGAAGATGTCTACTATTTTTGGCGTGATGATAAAGTTCTTCTTGAAAGAAATCAGTATATTGGAGGAATTTATCAAGCTTTTTGGGATAAACCAACTGATGCCAATTTTTTTAGGGGGTTGATTGGGAATTTTCTACTAGAAAGTTTGTATTTTTATAATGGGTTTGCCTTCTTTGATACGCTTTGTTATCATAGTAAGATGATAGCTACTGGGCGAATGATAAATTATATTCGGCGAGATGAGTTAACTCATGTGGCTCTTTTTGCGAGTATTTTGCGAGAAATAAAAAATGAATTTCCGGAAATGTATGATGAATTACTCATAAAAGAAATGTTTGCAGAGGCTGTGAAACAAGAGATACGGTGGACCAATCATATACTAGGAGATAAAACACCTGGAATTAATTCCAAAACAACGGAACAGTATACTAAATGGTTAGCAAATGATCGACTAGCTTTGCTTAAGCTTGATCCACTTTTTCCAGAAGTGGTAAAAAATCCATACAAACACTTAGAGGTAATGCAGGATAATAATGCTGAAAAAACAAATTTCTTTGAATCAACCGTAGTGAATTATACTCAGAGTAGTTCTATGAATGGGACTTGGGATTTTTAATTAAAAGAACATAATCATTCTGTTGAATTAAAAAATGATCCATCTTCGTTGCACTACGACGTGACAAGTAATAATGAAAGAAATGAAAATAATAGAGGAAAAAAGTTTATTTTTCTATTTTTCGAGATGTCTAAATTTCAATAGGATGAAACATCCACCACAGAAAATCTGCGGTGGATGCTTATGGTGGATTTGGTTTTCTAGTGTTGCTTAGAGGTGATTTATTTCTTTGTTGATTCCAAAAAAAACGTCAAGATACAATACTTAACTCTTTTGGTTGACACGGACATAAAATGGGCCCCCCTCGTTTGCCAAAGGGCCTAATCCGTTTTTCTTGTCTTATTTGCGCAAGCA
>CAZQFO010000020.1:1644-19986 GCA_964592695.1 uncultured Candidatus Peribacteria bacterium | reverse complement strand
TTAAAAAAAGGCCAAAAACGGCCTTTTTTTATGTTTCGAGTGTCGAACTTGGGTTTAGGATTTCTGCAAAATCCGACTGAAATCGATCACCGATTTCTGTTCCTTCACTACTCGCCAGTTTCTGATAATTCACGAGTCGAAGATAGATAATGGCACTGATGACGTTACTTTTTTCCCGAGTATTCTCTACCTGAATACGCAAAAGAGAATGAAGCTCTGGTCCGCTGACCAGACCGGTAACATCATCTTTTTTTAGGTCTTCCAGTTGCCGTTCCAGTGCTTTTTTCTGTTCAAGGAGCTTAAGTTGAATAGCTACCCGTGGTCGGATAATTCCCGGAATGATAGGTTTCTGGATGTATTCATTACCACCCACTGCAAACCCTTTGTCAGTGTACTTCACTTGATCCTGTGCCGTCACAAAGATTACGGGAGTTTCTGCTGTTTCCGGATTAGCCCGAATCCTACGACATACCTCAAATCCGTCCATCACCGGCATGTCGATGTCCAATAATACTAAATCCGGTTTACGGGCCATCATAGCCAGTGCTCTTTCTCCATTTACAGCCTGCATGCAGATGTAATCCGGTGTTAGAATCTCACGAAGTGATCGCAAATTATCCGAATTATCATCTACGAGGAGAAGCGTGGTTTGCTTTTCCTTTTTCATACTCATTGGTTGTCTCCTATTTGTTTAGAGGTTGTTTAATAAGTCTGATTTTGCCAATTTTTGAGTTATTTTTTGTTCCAGCGAGACGAGAGTAATGCGGCTTAGCCAAAGCTAAATAAGTAACGAGCAACGAATCTGGGACGAAAAAGAACCGAAAAGTGGTGAAATCATGGCTTATTTGACATCCTCTTAACCTCTTGTTCGATTTGCCCCAATGTTTCCAGAGCCTCATCGTACAAAAAATCATGCATTCTGTTTTTGAGAAGGTCGACAAACATCCTCAGATGTGTGTGTGCCAGAAGCTCCTGGATTTGCTGTAAATCCGGATTCTTATCATCAGTGGTCCCTGCCTCCAGTTCTGGTTTAAGTTTTGCAATGCATTCGAGTAGTTCTGGCAACATCTCCAAGGACATAGATTGCGTAGCTTGATCTTGTGCCACTAAATCAGGAATTACTTCGTCCGATGGCTCGATTGACGACTTACTGTGTTGAAAGGGAATCCGAACAAAAAACCTGGATCCTTCTCCTACCACACTCTCCAGCCAGATCTCTCCATCCATGAGTTCCACCAGTTTTTGTGCAGTAGCCAGCCCCAACCCAGTACCTCCATACTTCCGAGTAGTAGAACTATCTGCTTGAGTAAAAGACTCAAAGATCGCATCCTGCTTATCCTCTGAAATCCCAATCCCAGAATCCTGTACGATAATAAGAATGTTTACCATGCCTATATCGCAGGGTTTCTGTTCTACTTGAAGTGTTACCTGTCCGCTATCGGTAAATTTGATAGCATTTCCCAACAGGTTCTGAATGATCATCCCTACTCGCACGTCATCACCATAAATTGCAGGCAAGTTTGGATCCACCTGGAGATCAAGACGAATCCCTTTTTCCACAGTTTGGGACGAAAATACTCCAACGATTTTTCTCAGTCGATCAACCAGTGAAAAATCAACGTAATCCAGCTCCAGAGAGCCCCTCTCCAGCTTGGCAAAATCCAGAATAGAATTAATGGTTTCCAGTGCCAGCTGAGATCCCTCCAATGCTCTCTCCAAAAGTTCCACACGTTTTTCTCGAACCGACTCTTTAAGAGCAAGCATAATGGTGGAGATCACAGAATTAAGAGGAGTCCGCTGTTCGTGACTCATGATTGCGATGAAAGCAGACTTAGCAAGGCTCGCTGCCTCGGCTTTTTTCATAGCCACTTCGAGCTCTTCCATAGTTTCTTGGAGTTTCGCATCACGTTCTTGGAGAGATTGTCTCATCCCTTCCATAACACTAGCCAAACGTCCCAACTCATCAATTCGATCCAGAGTAATTGGAGATTCCAAATTTCCTCCCCCCAAATCAATGGCTTGTTTTCCAAGACTTTGCAGAGGTATAATCACCATCCACTTGATGATAAACCAGGCCAATCCCAACACAGACATAAGAACCGCAACCGAAGTCAGAATATAGTTTTTTAATCGTTCAGCTAATAGTTCATCCGTAGCCTCTCGATAAATCCCCAACTCTAACTTTCCAAGTATATCTGGCTCTTCTTCGTATTCTGCTTCAACAGGAATTTCGATATTGCTGAAATAATCATTAGTCAAAGCAGTTTTTTTAGCAATAACCTCTATAAGAGGCTCATCTTCTCTCTGAATACGAATAAAGGCAATATCCTTATTGCCCAGCAACGATTTTAAAATCTCCTTCACTGCTCGAGAATCATCATACAAAATCGGAGCAATTACGGCCTTTGATATGGCAAATGCCTGATTTTGTCCATTACGATCAATCTGCTCGATTAGAGCACGTCGCTCTTCAGGAAAGTTGATTATTCCTCCAACAACAAAAACTAGTGTTGTTACTACTGAAATCAAGATCACGACTTTTGTTCCAAGCCGAGATCTGATCTGAAAAATATCCATGATTCTTCTCCTCTCGACTATATAATTAATTGAGAAAAAATCTGGGGGGACGAAGCCCCCCGTTCTACTTTTGGTTTGTGTGCGGAATCACTTGTCCGAACAGTTTTGAAAATCTTTTGCCATGGCCATGGCTTTTCGAATCGGCTCAAAATCCTCATCGGTTCCTGGCAAAAATCCCTCACCCAACTTCCTGAGCACTTTTGGATTTTTCAGCCCTAGTAAGACTTTTTTCAGTGCCCTAAATGTTGCGTCCGTTGCACCAGATCGAGCAATCCATGGTTTAGTCACGTTTGGAAATTCAACCAATACACGAACCATCCCATCTTTAGCCCTCTTTTTGACAACAGATTCCTTTAGGGCTCCAGCATCGGCTTCGCCTTTTGCCACTGCGGAATACACCAAACTATGACGTCCAGTATATTGGAATGATGCTAAATCCTTTCCACATATTCCATTTTCCATAAGATATTTTTGGGAAAGATAGCGTCCAATAGTTGAGTCCTGATCTCCAAAGGCAAACCTTTTGCCTCGGAGATCCTGGATTTTTTGAATGGAACTATCTGCTCCAACGATGATGTTGCCATAAAAAACTTTACCTCCGTTTCTTTGTTCCAAAGCCAAAATTTGCAAACTCGGGGTTTTCCCCTTGGCTATCACATAAGAGGCTGGTCCCAACCTGGCAAAATCAACTCGCCCATCGGCAAGCATGTCTACTGCTCCTTCGTACTCTCTGGCAATTTTGATCTTAATTCTCACTTTTTTTCTGAGCACCTTGCTCATCTCTTTGGCAATCGACTTCAGTACGGGATTAAACTTCCGGTGTACTTCTTGTGGCGTATCAGAAGCATTTACACCAAATTTCAAAGTCAGAGCGAATGCTTTTTGGGCAGAGGTCATACAGAACCCCAAACTCAAAACAAATAATAGACCTATCATACTAAATCTCTTCATGGTTTTTCTCCTTCCAAAAAAGCTGGTTGTAGTGATTGTGTTTTTGAAAAAAAACAAAAAAATACAAACGATATGTAAAAGAGCAAAGGACACACCAAATGCTTTTTTTATAATTTGGAAAAAGCTTCGATGCACACGTTTTGATTTTTTTTAATGATAGTATACACTTGAAAAAAAAATCCAAACCTATATGGTGGGTTTAAATAAAAAATCAAGATAAAAAATATGAACAAACCTAAAAAAGTAAATTCGAAACTGGATAATATCGTCAGGCTGGATCTGATTATTATTTTTCTTATCTTAGTTGGTGGTGGGTATTTATTTTTTAGTATGGCGTCGGTTGAAAACAACACCGTCATCGTTCAGGAAAAAATAATTGATTCGCCTATGCACGAATCTGGTGTAAAGGTGGATTCTACCACAGATGATGGGAGGAATTACTTAAATATTGACCTTAAAAAAGTCACACCAGATGGATCCCCTCCCCGGCTCGAGAGAGAATACACTTTTGATTTCCTGGATTCAAAACTTGATTCTAAGGATCCAAATGATCTGGCAAAAGAAGTATTAGCTGCTATCAAAAAAAGTTTAGGAAATGATGAATGGGAGGCTCCGAAAATAGTGGGATCCCCGTATTTTACAGATGAAGTCGTAAAAGAATATTTTTATCGGGATATTTATTTTGATACTCCGGATAATATTAATTATAACAGCAATACTCTTTACCGTTTGAGAAATAGGTTTAAAGGGAAGAAAAAATATGAAAAACATCTCAAAGACCAGGACAATGCAGATTATTGGCCATACCGAATTGAGTTTCAAGCCAAGACCGATTTCCGGGAGGAAGATGACGGATTTAGTTCTGTCAAAGAAGCTCGGTTTGAATTCCGAGAGGAATCGCTTCCCTTTAGTCCGACAAATCTTCCACCGGAAAGGCCTTGGGATTTGAAAGAATTCATTGGATATCTGCAGTCTGGAAAATTTGAAGGGTATTATACCTGGCCCGGAAAGGCACTTGTAGATTATCTCATGCCGGAATTTACGGACGATGATAAATTGTTTTATGAACCACGGGTGTTTGTGATGACTGAGCGATTCAGAAGTCATCTCAATATCGAGTCCAAATGGGGTAGTGGTCCAAATCCAACTCAGGCTTATATCATAACGCTCGATCGATCAGAGATTTATCCACCTTCGTATTTGGATTATTTGGAAGGGAAAGCGAAAAAGCCAAAGAGTCTCGGTGTGATGGTTGAGGTGGAAACTGAGTTTGAGAGGAATGTATCAAGTGTGTTGGACACGGCGATGCTCGAGGCGATGGAGGCTGGTAATTCAAATGAGTTGGCTTATTTAAATCTTGCGAGGGAAGCGTTTTTTCGAGATCAAAAGACGATTATGAAGACGATGATTGACTACTTTGGAAAGCAAGGAATAGAAATTACACCAAATAAGAAGAGTAAGTACAAAAAGGCTTTTGATATGTTGCCGAAGAAGATGAGGAAGAAGAAGTAATGAGTAATCAGCCTACGCCTTAGTTTTAGGGATGGGGATTAAATTAGTCGTAAAGAAAAAGCTTCACAATGTATTTCATATTTGAATTTTCTCTGATGAAAAAAACCGCAGACGTAACGGGTTACGATGAGGATTTTTTTTGTCAGAAAAATTTAAAGATGGATGCATTGTGAACTTTTTATTACGAGTTATTAAATCCTCATTCCTTAAGAGTTGTTAACAAGCTTCGGCGGACAGGTGAGTAATAAAAAAAGTGTACCAAAAAAACGACTTTTTTTCTATACGTGTTCCAATCTTCACATTTCCTCCCCCTAACCATAAAGTGCCTCAGGGGCAATGTCGGCACCATTTGGCCAAAAGATTGTTCCAAGTTCTTTTGAACATCGAACTTGCTTAAACATATCTTTATCTTTTAATGGCTCAAACACCTCTCCCCAGAGATATGGTTTCAAGTCTACGTTTTTTGTCTGATTATCATTAAATGTAACTTTTACTTGATAATCAGTAATATATTGAACATTGACAATGGTTAATTCATTTGTTTTCATTGAAGAGGATCTATTGTATTTAAAACTTTATGCTCAGACGCTAAGTTCCAATCATCCATTAATTTATCTTGATGAATGCTACTCCACTCTAACACCATTCGCTCAGCTCTTTTTGGTAAAGTTCCTTTTATTATTTCTAATGTATTTATATCTACAGTAGCACGATATTCGTTATAGAATACATGAAAATGAGGCGGATTATGATCATCATAGAGCATAATAATCTTGATACCATAGAATTGAGAAATGATTGGCATGTATAAATTTTACTCTGAGAAGAATAAATAGTCAAAAATTTTAAATTATCAATTAGTATGTTTTACCCAATATAATCCAATTTATAGGTTTTTTCACTTGATTTCCACCTAAAAACCTGGTATACTAGTGGGATTTTTTAAAAAAATGAAAGTTCCTCTCCAATTTCGACGCTTCGAATTTAAGTATTTTATTGCCAAAGAAATCGCTGATTTCATGATCCCTCGATTACTGATGCATATGGACTATGACCCATTTGTTGGTGAAAATGAGGATTATGAATGCAACTCTGTATATATGGATACAGATTATTTGAAATGCTATCACGAAAAAATTGATGGTTACTTAAACCGAAAAAAAGTGCGAATCAGGTCTTATAAAAGAGAGTACTCTCCAGATGATCCTTTATTCTTTGAATTGAAAAGAAAGAGCGGAGAAATCATTCTCAAAGACCGAGCTATTATTCCTGCAAAATATTTACCTGAATTTCATGACAACCCATTTTCTCTTTTAAAATATAAAGATCTGGATCAAAAATTTTTAAACGAATTTATTTATGAATACACGAATTATCAGATGAAACCAAAACTCTTCGTGAGTTACAAAAGGAAACCATTTGTTTCAAAAGTAATGAAAAACTTTCGAGTTACTTTTGACTATAATTTACAGTTCTCAAAGGTTGGGGATGACCATAAATCAATTGAATACAAAAACTTGCACGAAAATGATGTCATCTTAGAAGTTAAATTCAATGGAACTCTGCCTCAGTGGTTTCATGAAATCATAAATGCACACCAACTCAGAAAAGATGAATCTTGTAAATATTGTTTTGGTACGGACTTGCTCAAAGGAGAACCCGTATATGCATAAGGAAAATTAAAAATTAAAAGAGAAAAATTAAAAATTAGTATTGCATATTATATATCTTGATCTATTTTTCTCATTCTCTTGTTTTTTGATGAGAGAATGATGTTCAATGAGGTTTTTCTTGAAACACTCATTGTATAGCTCTTTTATAATTCGGCTGTAAAATTGTTATTTGTCTTACATACAACACCCACTACCAAAGGAGCCACGTAATGCGTAGACACAAATGGTTTATCTTTTTGACAATAGTTTTTTTGCATTCACCAGCCGGCTATGCAAAAAACTGTAGTTCAAATTTTATCCCTCCTGGGATAATCTGGACATCCTCAGACTGTGCTAATCAGCTAAAACTTGGAGGTCGTCTACTACTGGATACGGCAGAGTTTCAGGACGACAAAAGCCTCATGGATCTGTACAATGAGGATCGGCGATTCCGCCTAACACTCAAGGGGAAACTAGCAAAAGTCTGGAAACTCAAAGCCAGCTTTGAGTTTTCTGATCCTATTGTCGAGTACAAAGAAATATCTGTTGCCTACTCTGGGGTCGAAAATTTCCGACTTAGAGCAGGACACTTTGCACCGCCACTTGGTTTAAACCTGATGTCATCATCCAATAAGATTTCATTTATGGAAAGACCAATGGTTTCAAAAGCTTTTGATCCAGACAACAGGCTGGGAGGAGACATTCTCATTTATAATGATAACTGGACATTAAACGCTGCACTATTTGGACACAATATCAATGAGGACACCTTAACCGAAGAAGGTGGCGGAGCGGCAATTCGTGGAACATTTACCCCATTGATGCGTGATGACTTGGTGTTTCATCTTGGTGGAAGCTTTATGTACCTGACTCCGGACGAAATACTAGCGGATCCGAATAAAACCGGAACCGAAACTTCCACATCATTTGTTCGAGTAAGAGCTCGACCAGAGTCACATCTCATGCCAAGATTGGTAGACACCAAAAAACTATACTTTGTCGATCACACAGAGACTTTTGGTCTCGAACTAGCATTGGCTCCTGGTCCATTTTTACTTCAGGGAGAATATATGAGACAGAATATCGATTCCACTACAAATGGAGATCCATCGTTTGATGGTTTTTATATTTCTGGTAGTTGGGTATTCAATAATGCAGGAAAAAACCGTCCATACAATCGAGACGAAGGAGTATTTGAAGGAATAAAACCAGTACATCCACTCAATTTTCAAGGTGGCGGATGGGGGGCTTGGGAACTAGCAACAAGATTTAGCTCTTTGGACCTAAACGATGGATCCATCATGGGAGGACACGAACAAAACACTTCTCTCGGGGTAAATTGGTATCCAAACAAATGGATAAGACTAATGGTTAACCACACCTGGGTCAACACTGATCAATCTGCAGGAGATATCGATATGGAACTAACCACTGGTCGTCTCCAGATTACTTTTTAAGCAGTATAAAAAATCACAGCCGAATTCACCGAGGGCATCGACCATCTGGTCGATGCCCTCAATTTTCCAAATCGATTTCAAACTATTTTTGCCCTTCAAAAATTTCGAGTAAAAAAATCACTACCTCTCTTAGGATTAGAGTTTTGTTACTATTTCTGAAGAGATATTAGATTTATAAAATACTGGCTCTTGTATCTCGATTAGATGCCCCCCCACCTTTTCCTATATTCTTCAGCGTATTTTCTCCTTCTGCTTATTTTATTCACAACAGGCTTTTTTTCTGATGCATTCTCAATTTTATTCTTTTTTTTCTGATTTTCCAATTTCTCATAAAACAGCTGATATTCATCCTGAGATAATCCAAAAAAAGAAAGATAGTCTCTCATCTTATATGCCAAACCGTCCGGAGAATTATACTCCATTAATAAAAATGCCACATCCTTACTAAATTCCGATCCTTTCTGCAGACTCTTTAGACTCTTTAATATTGAAACTTAGTTTTAGTATATCGGAATTTCAATCTTCTTCGTAAACCCTGTAGATGCAGCAGTATTGCAACTGCTAAGGAGTTGCACTAATAGATTAGCATTGCTGAAATCTTAGATTTCAATCTTTCGCCGTTAGGCTATTGTTCACGCCACTAATTGCCGAAATATTTCGACTCTCAATCCTGAAAATTCCCCAAAAGATTCCACTAAACTTTGACTATAACCCAAATCAATAAATTTCTGTGCCCATTTATTTGAATCAAGTTCCAATAATGAGAAATAAATTATTAATGTCTCAGTTTGACCTGAATCCATAATTTTATTGGCTAACTCCTCCATCTCAAACGCCCCTTTAAAAAAATCAAAATGATCAAAGAATTCACTTGTTCGTCCTACCTCGATAAGTTTTTCTCCTATCTGACAAGGATTTAAGTTTTCAAAAAATTCTCTTTCTCTATATATTTCACTAAAAATTGGTATGTCATCATCTTTTCTTGTTTCAATCATTTTCAAAGCCACCTCATTATCCAGGCCTTTATAATTTTGAAGAAAAATAAAATCAATCACACCTAAATCACCCAAATATAAAGCAAAATCCTTACTAAGATTCTTGAATGATATCCTCTCCCTACTAAATATAAATGCAAAATCAGATTCTAATAATTTTCTTGCTAGTGCTTCTCCCGGATTATGGACATTGAATCTTGGTTGATCTTGAAGAATATTTCCATTTCCCGTATCAAGAAGAGCAATCGCAACTTCTGAATCAATATTTAAGTTTTCATATTTTTTGAGAATTCTTTTTAATTTTCCCACCTCTCCTTTATTTATCATTTCCAATGCAAAATCAGTATCTATCAACTTGATCTCAAGTTCTTCTGCCGACACTACCTTCAACATCTCCTCAGTAACTACAGCTACTGATTTCCTTATTGCTGACGGAGCCTTAGTACTAAGATTAGTCACTTCAAGATCTTTTGGCATCTCTATTTTCCTCCTGCGAAATCTTTTTCTCTCCCTTTTTTCCATGTTGCGAAATCTTTTAGAAATAATGAATACATCTTGACTATACACCAAGAGCACTTATTTGTCAATTGATTTGCTTTTTTTATTTTAACATGATATAATATCCTTTACAATATTAATTAATAATCATGATTATTCCTGCGAAGACAGATAACATACCCAACTCAGAAATCCCCGCCGGAAAATTATTAAATGCTGTTGCTGAACGACTCAAGCAGACTCGTAAGCCGGAACAATCAGAAAAATCCAATAATATCGAATATTGGAAAGTGGATCAAATCGCACAATACTTTGACAGAGCTGAAATCCCTTATACGGAAGGACTCCGTATTTTGTGTAAAAAGAATAATCCTCAAACAATTGAATTTTTAGAAACTTATCTTCCACGTATTTTATCAGATTTTAATTGCGAATCAAATCCGCTATCAGAGCCATTTTCACTGATTTTCATGGAATTCAAAAGTCCGGAAGACAGATCTCACCTATGGGACATCCTGATAAACAATTCCAAACATTTGCAGCAGCTTAGTAAAGCAAAAGCCATTGACCCTATTCTCAACAGTTTTGCACTTGACACAGAATTTAGTGAAGCCGTATTTCAAAAAATTCAGACAGAACCAGTCATTTCAGGAGGGATCGACAGGACCATTTCCAGTCTTTTTCTACGGCTCACTACTCAAAGATCTGAATTAATGAAGTTTGTTATTGATAATTTTTATGTGTTGGCACAATCTCCTCTTCCAGACTTTGCACATATGTTTTCTACAAATCGTATCCAAATTTCAAAAACAGAATATCAAAAATTTGGATCTACTATCTTAAACAATATCTCTTATTTGAGCACAAATGAAGCAGCTGATATATTTTTGGAAAATAATCTTGATTTCACAGAATCTGTAGATGTTGCCGAAATCCTCAATGGTTCAGAAATTCTACTTTCTGGTGGAGCAGGAAGATGTATTAATAAGATAGAACTCTCTTATAATAAAAAATTAAATATTATCGAAAATCCAAAAAATCATGATAAATTATTTAAAGGAGATATTTCTTGGATCTTGCAGATTAATGATCATAAAGTATTATGGGATATTTTTAGAGGTAATTTTGACTCCGTTTCAACAAAAAATATCGAAACTATGTTCCAGTATTTCATAAATAATAATCTGAGCAATGAAGTATTCACATATTTGCAGAATCACAGAAAGTTGCTTTCCCAATTGACACAAACCTGTCTAAAATTAGAGCAGAGAGGCTATTTTTTATTTGCAAAACATGATAATTTTCAAAAAACAAAAATTGATCCTTCTGTGCGAATCGCTCCAAATGTAAAAATTGGAGTCGACACTGTAATTAAAGAAAATACACGACTGGAAAATAAAAGTAATATCGGATATAATTGTCAAATCGGAAAAAATGTAGAAATCGGAGCGGGGGTAACTATAGGCGATAATGTAACCATTGGGGATAATGTAGTAATAAGACCGGAAGCAAATATTGAATCAAATGTTCAAATTGGAGATTGGGTTCTTGTTATAGAAGAGGTGTATATTGGTAATAATGTAGTAATTGAGGATGATGCGATTTTAACTGTTGCTGCAAAAATAGGTGACCAATCAATGGTTGGCAATGCCTCTGTGATTTCTGCTAAATGCCAAGTAGGTAAACGAACAATTGTTGGTCCTGCAACCTATCTCCAAATCGGAGCCTCTGTAGGAGATGACTCAAACATTGGAAAAATGGTAACCATTGGAAATCTATCTACCATAGGTAATCGAGCAATGATAGGAGATAGAACTACGCTTTCAGAAGGGAATGTAAGTGATAATGTTCAAATAGGAGAAGGGGCTCTTATCTTTAAATCAAATGTTCCAGAAAATGCAAAACTGCCACAAAATATGCGTTTGATCGATGGAGATACACCCCTTACCACTATGCCACTTGGCGAATTTTTGAAGCAACAACAACAGATCTCAGAAAAAAAATAATCACCATTTGGAACTCATTACTAAAACTCCAAATCATTCTTCGAGCTAACAATATTTACATCAGTTACTGACTCAAAATCATTTAATTCTTTAAGGAACTCTTTCATGGAGTCCTCATTTATTAAACGAATATTAAAGGTGAAAAACATATATTTCCCCTTATCTTTAGATTCTACATTTAGAAGGTTACGAGACCGTAAATATTTCGCAAAAAGTCCGTTAAAAATTTCTTCTACATGATGTTTTGCCTCCATTTTAAAACTCAACACATAATCCAATTTCTTTATTCCACCAAAATTTGTGAAATGTAACATAAAAATCAGCAGAGCAATCGCCAATGTCCCAACCATCCCTATGATAAAAGATCCCGATCCAATAGCTAAACCAGCCGCTAGTGCAAAAAATACAAATACGGTGTCTCTGGGATCTTTTATAGCGGTTCTAAAACGAACAATCGAAAAGGCTCCAAATACTCCGACCGCTCGAGCAATATTATCTCCAATCAGTACTATGATCAATGTAGTAATCACGGTCATGAGTATCAGTGTAATACTAAAAGACTGAGAATAAGAAAACCCCCTGTGTGTCTTGTGATAAGTTGAGGCAATAATAATCCCCAATGCAGTAGAAATTCCTAAAATGATTAACAACTGAAAAGGGTCATTAAAGTTTTCTACTAAATCTCTAGTAAAATCCTGGGTTGTAGGAGCTGTCGATATGATATCTGTTTTTAAAAAATTCATTTTGTTTAATTATTTTTTTTAAATTATATGGTTTATTTTAATTAATGAAACTAATTTTTATACAAAAATCTCTTGATTTTATTAAACTAGTATGAGCATCTGTTCTTCACTTTTCTCTAATTCTTTCTTCTCTGATTCTACTGTTTTCCCCTAAATTTGGCACCTGTCCGATCACTTCTTTTTTCTTTTCCAAATCACTAACTTTTATTTTCGGCTCAGAAACAGTAATTCCTTTTTTTGTCATTTTCAAAATCTGATTATGAGAAATAATCCGCTTCACTCCAAAAATCCAAAAACCTGACTTTACAGTTAAACTTAAAATCCTAGGAGAAATCGTATCAAAAGCAAAATCAATGACTTTTCCAATAAGATTTTTCCCAACAAACACAGGGGCTTGTAAAATTGGAACCTCCTTTTCTTGAATATTTTTTAGTCGCGGAAAAGAATCCGGATCCAGTATTTCACTCTCATCTGAAATAATAATTTCTTCTTCATCCCAGTTCATAATATCTTTTGGGGAGATCAACTTTAATCCTCCCATGGCCTCCACCCAAACCGCCTCAAAAATCCCCGTTTTCGAGTTAATTACAAAATCCATAAGACGTGCCACCGGCATCTTCGCACTGTCTCTCTTTGAAAAAATCAAAGTCTTGTAAGCGTTTAAATAACTAGTAAGCATCACACAGGTTTTAGTTCTTGTTTTCAAGTACTTCCTTTAGCCCAGAAAAATCTAAATATTTATTAATTCCAGCCTCAATTAGTTTTGGAATTTGTTTCCATTCATCAGTTGAAAAATTCATTAAGACAAAGTTTTCAGGAGTAACAGAATCTCTCATTGCACTCGAAATCCCAAACTTAATACGAGGAAAATCAGATGAACCGATATTTTCAATAATTGACTTTATACCATTATGACCACCATGCGTTCCCTTGGCACGAAACCGAATCTGCCCAAAATCCAAATCTAAATCATCCTGAAAGACAAAAATATCTGATGGATCCATTTTATAGAAACGAAAAATCTCCCCCACTGATTTCCCACTAAGATTCATAAACGCCTGTGGTTTACAAATAAAAATCTTTTCTCCGTTAATTTCGCCTTCGGAAATTTGAGAAAATATTTTTTTTTCAGATTTAAAATCAGGAAAACGAAGCCTCTCGCGCAAAGCATCAACAGCCAAAAAGCCAAAATTATGTCTTGTTCGAACGTATTTTTCTGGAAAATTCCCTAATCCAACGATACACTTCATAGTTTTAAATTTTTAAAAAATTATATCAGTTCGTCATTAATTTTTTGTTTCTTTTTTCGAAATGATTTTATTTATTTTTTTTTAAATTTCAATCTTTTATTGTTTCCCCATAACTAATTTGGCTCTAAAAACACCATCACGTGGCTGTATTAATATTTGTAATTCAAAAATTTGTTTTCCATGATTTAAACACTATTGTTAGAATAAATTAAATACCAATGAGAAAAGAGAATATTTATTCTTCAAAAAACGTATTTTTGCTGGTTTCTGTATTTTTAATTGTATTCTGGTTGCTTTACTCGCTAGCAAATTACTGGCACGAAAGCTCTAAAATAAGGGCAGAAATTGATGCTATTCACCAAACCAATGAAAGGAATTTATTAGAGATCGAAGAAAAAAAAGCCTATCTAGAATACTTAGAATCTCCTCAACGAATAGATAAGGAAGCAAAAATCCTTATGAGAAAAAAACAACCAGATGAAAAGGTTCTCGTTGTTATTGAAGAAAAGATAGATATTCTCCCTCCTGACTCGATACCTGAAATGGGATTAGAGTTTGTTTCTTCTAGTCTCTCAATTCCTGAAAAATGGAAATGGGTGTTTTTACATAAGTAGTATATCAAAAAATTTTTATATTTTTAAAATTGCCAAAATAAAAAATATAAGAATAATTCGCTTAAATGAATGTTTTTAACCCCAAAATTGACTCGATTAGATCAATTTTTGAGAGGAAGACATTACGAAGCACTGGAAGTCATTTTCGATAGAAAATTACTGGAAGTGCGTAGTCATGTAAGTGTTTTTATCCCGAAATTTTGTCCGATTAGGCTAAATTTCGAGAGGAGGACATTACGGAATATCGGAGGTCATTTTCGATAGAAAATTACCGGAGATATGGAGTCATGTCCGACGAAGCACGGTAGCTCAGTTGGTGAGAGCGTCGGATTCATAACCCGGAGGTCGGCAGTTCAAATCTGCCTCGTGCTACCACACTCAACATTTTTCGATTTTTTTGCCTCGTTTTTGGCTGCATTATCACCTTTTTCGGTTCTACCCACTACTATTTTGGAGGGGAACTTATTTGGGTTGAACCGAAAGAAAGTTTCCACCCTCACTTTCCACCTCTTCCCCTCTTTGTGTCGGTGCATTTCAATCCGATCAATAAAAAGGTCGCATAGAACTTTCTTCTGCTCTTGGTTTAAATTTTCGAGCTTGTATTTGATCTGTGCGGAGACTTCTTTGAGTTTTTGGACTTCTATATCTATGGAGCTGGCAAAAACCAGCTCATCCTCAATCTCCTGTATCTTTCCTTCGATCTCTATGAGTTCAGTCTCTTTTTCAATTAGTTTAGCCTGTAACACTTCCTCATCATAAATTCCTTTCTCATAAGCTTCCTGAATACGAGGCACTTCTAAGTTCCTGATATTCACCTCTCGCTCCCTAAGGCTATTTAAAGCTTTTTCTTGCAGTTCTACCTTCTCTGTTCGCCTAAACTCTTTGGAAAGGTAGTGTTTGATAAAAACTTCTGGGTTTTTCATCGCCTCCATGATCCTCCCCCACACATAATCATCAATCTGTTGTCCAGGCACTTCAAAAACAGAAAAATGCTCGCCCTCTTTCGTATCAAATTGTTTTCTTCTATAACTGAACCCGCCTTTAAATCTTTTTGCTCCAAAGAACTTTCTTGGCTGTTCTAGGGTCATATCATATATTCGACCACTCAAAAGGTATGTACTGTTTACTTCCCCCCCTACTCGGTTCTTGCGGGCTTTTTCAGCCTGCATAAATGTTAGTTCGGAGATACAGGCGGGAACTTTAACGATTGTCCATTGGTCAGGCGGTAGTTTATCGCCATTATCATCTGTATTGTTGGCTACATATTCCCCTCGATAAATAGTCGATTGAAGAAGGCTTTGTATCTTTTTCTCCGTCCACTTCCCTAGCCTTTGTTTTGCACTTGAACCTTCACCTAGAGGCACTTTCAAGCTATTGAGCTTGTTGCTTATCTGTCCGTATCCCAGCTTGTCGTAAATATTCCAGTCAAATATTTGTTGTACCCACTCCTTTTCCTTGAAGACAATCTCTAACTTGCTCCCCTTCCCACTTTGGTTCTTGATCTTTTTGTACCCGTAAGGCACGAAGTTTCCTGTATAGTTTCCCATTTCTGCCGAAGCGATCTTACCCATTTGTGTTCGCCCTTTTATTAGTTCTCGCTCAAATTGAGCAATAGCCCCAAAAATTTGAAAGATAAGTTTTCCTATTGGACCTTTGAAATCAATGTTTTCCTGAACCGACACGAAGCTCGCCTTGTGCTTCTCGAATATTTCAAAGGTACTCAAAAGGTGTTTTAGACTTCGAGAGAGCCTATCAATCTTCCAAACAAGAACCGCATCAAATTTGCCTTCTCTGACCTGTTGCATCATCGCTTGGAACTGTGGGCGGTTTAGATCGCTTCCTGTGTGCGTATCGGTGAAAATCCATGCCTTTTTAGTATAAATCCCCAATCCCTTGTTGTTTTCTATGTACTCCAAAAGCTTCTTTTCCTGTGCCTCCAATCCGTACCCTTCAATCTTTTGTTCAGCGGTGGAAACTCGAACATAAATAGCCGCCCTTCTTTTTTGATCAGTGGCGGGTTCATTAAAGCCTTTCATCACAAAAAAACTACCCAATCTATAAAATTAAGTCAAATTTAAGATAGGGAAAAGAAGTGATAAAAGTTAAATAAAAGTGTGGACTTAATATTTAGTACCACTAAGTATTCCTAGATGATTAAGGGCGTTAGTTATGTCATGCACAGCATTTTCTTCGTTTTCTTTTGGGAAATGATCTACAAACTCAAAGCCCACCCTTGTCGTATTGAAAGAGTGAGTTACAGGCTTTGATTTAGGGGAGTTTATTTTTGGCATAATCTTCTGAAAAAGCTGTTAATCCAAACCAATCTTTCTGCACAAAAGTGCAGTTTGACGATTTTTAACTATCAGGTTTTACAGAAGTGGGAAAAAGAAACTCACTTCCTGATTTGAATTGTAGAAAGGGGGATAAAGATATGCAAGCTTTTTTTGAGAAAAATCTAATTGGCTTTTTCTGCGAGCTTTCTATTGTTTTCCGCAATAGCCTGCTTTAGCTCTATATTTGAAAGATTAGAGACATCTTCATTTCTATCGAGTAGAGCGATTTGACTTGGGGCATAAAACCCTGTGAGTTTGGCAATCAAATCTACCGCTCGACCAACAGCGGAAGGGGCAGGTTGAGAACCTGTGAACTCTCGCATTACATCTTCATTGTCTCGATAAAGCACGGTTTCATTCTTCATCAGAAGCTCAATGAGGCGTTTAGCTATAACATCTAAATAATAATCACTTCCCCCCAAGCAGCCCTTTAATCGTTCTATTTCTGTTTGATAGAGTTTTGTGCCTTCGATCAGGCTTTTGGCGTTTGCTGCTACACTTTTTGCATAGCCTGCATCTAGGGCAGCTTGTTTTTTTGATTTGCCTTCGCTTATCCCTTGAATGTATTTTTGAGTTCTGTTGGGAGGGGTGTATTTCAGAGGTTTTCCGATGTTTTTTAAGCCTGACTTTTTACTTGATTGGCTCTTTGGTGCGGGGTTGGTGGATTTTTTGGTAGTCATTGTTTCAAATATACTACCTATAGGATATATTTTCAAAGAAATTTGGTAGACTTATTTTTTGTTTAAGCATACATTGGGAACTATGTTGGAAAATAAACTCAATCAGCTTCGAGAATGGTTTGCAGAAAAAGCAGAGTTAATAAAGCTTCATTTTGAAAGTCGCTCACATACAGAGAAGCTGGTCTGTCGGCTTGGAGACATTTATCTCGCAAAGTTGGGGGTAAATGTTGGTAATGAGGTCGACAAACAACGTCCCGTACTCGTATTTCAGGGAAATGATTGGTATTTGAAAAAGTCGGACATGATTTTTGTATTTCCTATTACGAGTAATACGGAAGAAAGGAAAAAATATCAGGTTAACTTTTCTGAAAAAGATATAAAAAGCGGACATGTTCGTTCGGGAAGTATCTTGGTTCAGCAGGGACGAAGTATCTCAAAGTTTCGACTGGGGAGACGAATAGGGATTATGCAGTTGAAAAAGTTGCGAGAAGTGCAACAGGCTTTTGATAAGGTGTTATATAAAAATACTCCCCTACAACCCGAAGATTGTAGGGGGACATCTCGATAATCGAGACAGGATTTCCAAAGAAACCCAACAGAATTACCTCCATTATAGTCAGAAAGAGGCTATTCGTCAAAAGATTTTTCTTAAAAATACTCCCCTGCGACTATTGGAAGCCACAGGGGGAAAACCTTTTGGATAGGTCAGGACTAAAAAGTCCAACAGATGATTTTATTGTAGAGCCAACAAATGAGAGCGTCAAAATTTTCGTTCTGTGTCATTTCTGTAGCATTTCTCTGGCATTTGTTGGCTCGTTTCTGAAAGAAGTGCTATTTGCGTTAGCCCTTTCTACAAAAGCAAAAAGCAGATGCTTGTGTTCCGTTTTTATTCCCGCAATTTTGAAACAGAAATGCGTCAAGAATGCGCTTGCCAATACTTTTCGTATCTCTCTTCAATCTCCTGTGAAGCCTCCAATAAACTTTCTGAAACACTCTCAAACGGCTGTTTTATCGCCAAGAGGATTAGAGAGTGTTTCAGAAAGTTTATTGGTGGCTTGACAGGAGATTGTAGAG
>CAZQFO010000020.1:0-1634 GCA_964592695.1 uncultured Candidatus Peribacteria bacterium | reverse complement strand
TGGCGATAATACAGCCGTTTGAGAGATCAGGCGGTCTTTGTGCTCCGTTTTGACGAAGATCAAGGGAGAAGCAAGATCGAGGTCAGCAGAAACTTCAAAGCAAAGATTTTCTGCTTCAATGGTCGGCAGGTGAACATGAGAGGATTTGGTCATAATATTGATTGGATTTATGGCTATTTAATAAGCCTTTTTTATCATGTGTATTTAGTGTAGCTGTTTGTAAATGTTTTTGCAAATAAAATTTCTTTTATGTAAAGACACTCAAAAATATTGGGATTCAAAGAGACTTATCAATTCTTGGATATAAGCTATACTCACCTCTATCGGCTCATTGAGCAGTACAAGATCCCTTTCCAGAAGATCGAGAGGGGAAGAATATTTTTTGAGGAGGATTTAAAAGCCATTCAGGAAGCCCGAAAAGAAAATAATGAACCAAAATACCCTTCATCAAAAAACCGCCCCAAATTACTTGGTTATGGAGAGGCTAGAAAGTTGGTGGGAGTTTCTCACCCTCGCTTCTTAGTTTTACTCAAGCGGTATGATATACCTTATGAGAAGTTTTTTTGTGGGAGAGTGTTTTATGAGTATGATTTGAAGGAGTTTATGCAGTCAGAGAAGCGGATGGAGATGATGAAGCATGGGAAAAAAGATTAATCTACTCTTTTTTCATGTGGGGGGTAAAAAATGGGACATCTGTCAATAAATATCGCTTGACCTTTTCTTAAAAAAAGATTATCAATAAAGATAAGCTGATATGTTGGATCTTCTCATCGAAAAAAGTGGAAAAATCTTTCCTTTCTTTTGCAACATGTTATAATTCATGAGCTAATCTTCCCGCCCATAAACCATTTACGTAATTTCCTGGTAAATTATTCTTTTTAAGTGCTCTCACATCAGATTTAATTTGTGATTTTTTTACTAAAAATAATGTTTTTCCATTTTTTCGTCTTACCGTAATAATGCTTTTTTTACGGCGAGCTTCCTGTGGATACATGTATCGAATTTCATCAAACAACTCCAACATTGGAAGCATACGCAAGTAGTACTTTCCAAAATCTGGATCATAGGCTAACCGACGAATCTCTTCTATTAGGTTTACACGTAGTTTATTCGGTCTACTTTTTAAGAGAATAGTTTCAATATTGTTTTGAGTAATATTAGGGTGTTTTATCTCACTAGGAAACACTTCTGGTTCATCCTCTAAATCAGATTTCTCTATCTCATGATCTACTAGCTCTTCCATTAACTGCAAATAATCGGGATCAGGATTTTCTACAAAAAATTCATTCTCAACACCTTTTAAACCGATGGAAAAAGTGTAACTATTGTCATCTACTCTATTTATTTGGTTCTTTCTAATTTTGAGTGGGTAGACATAGAATAGGATTATTTATTGTTATAATGATTTATAAAATTTATTTACAGATCTGAAGTTCAAATCACCTGTAACCAAATAAGCAATTATCGTATCCTCCCAAAATTCCAATGTAAATCCTAAAAATCCAATTTCTTCATCCAGTGTTTATGCAGTTTCCCGCATTTCATGTGAAGGCGTTACACTGAAATTTTGGGAGGATACCAATTATCATTAGATTCTTCGTGCTTCTAAATCCCCTTGCCTTACGTTTTGCCGC
>CAZQFO010000019.1:0-20400 GCA_964592695.1 uncultured Candidatus Peribacteria bacterium | reverse complement strand
TGCTCCATAATCTAGTCCTAAAGTATGGGCTTTTCAAATTTTTATTTGTTTTTTGATTTCATACTTTGGAAAACGCTCAGTTTCTTAAAAAAATTATATATCTCCTGAATTAGGAGCTTATTTCATAATAATATAATCCTCAATCACATGGCAACTTCCACATCATCCGTCTCTGAAAGAAGTAAAAAAAGCGAAATTCTAGATGCTTACAATGGGCTTTTGAAAAAACTTGAATCTGCTCCCTCTCAACAGGCGTCACTTCCCATGCAAAGTGATGAAAAAGAAAAGGAGAATCGAATGAGAGAAGAAACCAGTAAAATATCTGAAGACAAAATAAGAAAAGAAGGGGATCTTTTTGACAAAAAAATAAATGAGACCATGGCTGCACTTGCAGAAAAATTACTTACTGAACATGGTGAAGTGGAAAAAATGCTCATCGATGCACTGGGAAAACTTCAAAACGTTCGGGATTTGATTGTAGTTGAAGAAAAAAAACTCAAAAATATTTATGGACTCAAAACCACTTGTATTTCCTTGGCTGACTTTCTTCGACTTATAGAACAAGAAAAACTTAAATGGGAAACAGAAAAACAAGAGCAAAAAGCACTAAGACAAAGAGAAGAGGATGAATATGGGTACTTATTACAGAAAAAAAGAAAACAGGAAGAAGATGAATACTTGTGGAAACAAAAACAGATTAAAGCTGAATTTGATGCCGATATGACAAGACAAAAAGAAGAAATTACCAAAAAAGAGACTGAGTTAAAAACTCAGGAATCAGAATTAGCTGATTTGAGGAAGCTAAAAATTGGATTTGAGGCAGAAAAAGAAAAAGCTGTGAAATTTGCGCTTGAAACGCAAGCTAAAGAAATGAAGAAGGAACATGATACGACCACCCTATTAAATGCTCAAAAATCCGAAGCGGAAAAAAAACTGCTCCAGCAACAGCTCTCCCATTTCGAAAGCTTGGTTTCTCAAAAAGAAGTAGAATTACGTGCTACAAAAAAGGAAGCCGAAGAAGCTCGAAATAAATCACAGGAGCTTGCTCTGAGTATTGTGGAATCTCAGAAAAGTGAAGTACAGGTGATGGAGAAAGCGAGTTGCCCGTAGTTAGAACTCAAGTAAAAAAGTACTCATCACATCCTTGACATTCTTCCCACTTTTATCCTGAACTATTTCCATTTTGGAAACAGTTACCTTTTTTGGGAGGTGTTTCCTTTAAGTAGTTTTCCAAAACTAACTCCCCTAAAGGAATAGTTTTATTTTCAAATTCAACAATTATAAATTTATCAACAGGCTTAAAACCAAGTCCTTTATAAAGTTTTTTAATCATGTCAGAGATTTTTTAAAAACAGGCTCTTCATGCTCCCCTGTGGTCCACATAGCTAGCGATTTATCTTTCGTTAAGAGCAAAATATCTGCTTTCCCATTGTTAAAAAAACACAAAATCCCGAAGATTATTACACCAAATAGGAATTCTAAAAACAGGAGAGTATAAGCCGATACGTGCTTAAGAATAATTAAATCCCCATAAAATTGCTGCCGACAGTGCATAAACAAACCACATTAGAAAAAAGGTATTATAAAAACAGTAACATACCAAGTCTTCACTTTTGCCCAATGTAAATGACCTGAAAGAGTTTCATCACCCTCTCTCCCTAAAACACAATGAATATGAGGTTTTCCAGCCCTTATTTCACCTGTTCCGGACATTTCAAAAGGTTCTTTGTATTCAGTTAAAATATCTTTTGTGGCATCATTTTTTGGCATATTACTGATACAGCACTCGTCAACTGCTCCAATAACAGAAACAATTGCACCGTCTTTGAGGTTTTGTTTAGCAAATTCTGTCTCAAGAACTTGCATTACTTCTTCGTTGGGATTGATTTTAATTTTAAGGAGGTTCATATTTCTACTTTCCTTATTTCTTATAAAAAATCAACCTCAGGAAATAGACAAAATAAAACTATATTGTGTTTTTTTAAAACAAATTCACTTCGTTTTACAACACGAACTTAGTAATAATGACTTTTTCACAACCTCATCCACCTCTCTCCGAAAAGCAGAAAACTGTCGAAATTTTTGATTTCGGAATACATCAAAGATTTCTGTAGCCACAGTTTCTTCTTCATTCAATATAAACGCCTCCATTAAAGCTCCTAAAACTCTTGCTGCACGATCATAAGCCTTTCGATGTTTATTAGAAACAATATTATCTACCCTCGATTCAATAATTTTCTGTGAAAAAGAAAACCACTCAGCTTTTTCTTCAGGAGTTTTAAGCACTTCTTTTAGACCACATAGAATTTCAGAAAGAATTATTTCGCCATTTCCTGAAAATGCATACGAATCATCACAATGTTCTTCGAGAAATTTTTTGATGGTTATGGCTTTTGGATCACTATTTACCAAAGCGGCAAGTATACCACCTGTAAAAATGGCAATTCCACTAGAATCATAAGACCATCCGACAGAATCTTTTTCTTCCAAAACTTCATAGGCTTCCTGAATTTCACCAAGCATGAATAGTAGCATGATCAAAAGTCTTTTTTCGTCTTTATGGGATTTTTGTATCACCTTCACAGCTCGCACCAACTCCTGATTCCGTACTCCCTGTTTACATGCTTCTGCAATAAGCAGTTCCAATGTTTCTTCCTCTGGATCAGAATAAAACACCTCTCTTTTTCCCGTTAAAATCAGATCATCATTCTTGAGTGCTTCTCCGGCCTTCGTGAGTATTTGAGCCGTCTGTACTCTGTGTCCTCCATTTTCCATGTTTTGCAGAGCCTCTGCTGCAATGATGCAAGTTACATCCCAATCATCCATTTCTATAAGTTTTGCAAGCAAAAAAAGATAGCCGATCGGAGTCTTTCGATTTTGAACCAAGCTCTTTACAGATTCTATTCCTTCCAACTTGAGACATATCTCAAGATATAAAACCTGAGCTCGATTACTAAGTTCATCCACCAAAAGAGCCTTTATCTGATTCAAAAATTCATCCCATTTTTCCGGTGAGGTGGGATGAGAATCATAAACTTCCTGCAAAAGCGGATAGTCACCATCAGCAAAACTAAAAGAACTTGCGTATGCCTGAGCTTCAATTTCAAGAGTTTCCATAAATTTTGTAATCTTCGTATCATCGGAATTAGTTTCAAAGATAGATCGAAGCAGTCTGGCTCTGGATTCTCTCCAGTTGGTATCGACGTCCCACGAACGCAACTCAAATGAAAACGCCTCATCTCCACGAGGACTAAACCATCGGGCAAAAGTGCTATAAATCATTTCAGCCAAAGGAAATTCCCCTCGAAGAAAACAACCATCAGCCATTGCCAATAACATCTCGATTTCTGATTTGTCTTCTTCGGAAAGATAATCAGGATCTTCGTCGTCATAGTATTCCTCAGGAGAATCCCAAGATCGATCCCAATAGCTCCCATCTTCTATCGATTCCATCCTCTCCACAATCGAGTCTTTTAGCGCTTCGATTCGATCAAGGATCACTTTTTCATCATCCGGAGTTGTTTCCTCTCCCTCACAATCAGTTGACTGGTCTTTCGAGTCATTCAAAACCTGATTCAAAAAAGCCTGTCTGTCTTCTGGCTCTTTTGCCAGAGCTAAGCTGCAAATAAAATCCACTAGATCATCTGCTGTGAGTTTTTCACAGTGTGATCGAACAGCATCGAGATAGGGCTTGAGAGCAATTGGTGTATTTTTCATGGATTAATCGTTTAGTTGTTTTCTTTTAAAAAGTTCTTTTCAGTTATCGAGAAATCCTCGGTAACTGATTTTGTCATTCTATACAACATTTCTTATATTTTTTACCAGAACCACAAGGACAAGGATCATTTCGTCCAACTTTGCCGCCTCCCATTTTTACATGAGCAAATCCGATTTTTTCTGTTGTCTCAAAATTAATTCCCAATTTCTGTAAGTATCGAAAATACTTGTAGGCAAAATCTTCCTGCATTTCTTTCTTTTCTACTTGTGCCTTCATATCAGCCAGTGCTTCTTCTAAATTTGGCTTCTCATCATAATCAGATAATTCATCTTCTCGTTGTTCAATTTCTTTCTGTTTGTTGTCTATTTCTTCCTGTTTTACAATGTTTTTTGTATCATGATAAAAAACCGATAATTCTTCCAGAACAAACTGATATGCCCGATAAATATTAAATTCATCGTTTTCCACAGTCATGACGTTTTCTTTCTCTCTTTTTTCTATAATTTCAAGCGCTTTTAAAAGGCAGCGCTCTCGAGCTTCATGATTTTTTGTTATCTCATAAAATACTCCCAAATCACAATACGGAGCTATGATATAGGGAGTATCATGATAATACAGTTCAACAGATTTTTCCGGAGACTTGCCTTCCTGTACCAGATTTAGAACTTCCAAAATTAGAAATCTTGAATCTCCTGTTACTTCAGACATTCTCTTCATTTTAGTTCTCAGGCTCGTATCCACTCCTAACCCATGTAAATGAATCAGAATCAACCGAAGATTACTGCTACTATCTTCATATTCACAAAGATTTTTCCAATCTTTAAAAAATGCATCATCTGCATTCAGGTACATATAGAATTTATCTTTGAATTTTCCATAGACCTTATTTACCACTTCTTCAGATTCTCCATAAATTTCTTCACAGAAGTCATTCAAAAAACAATAAAGTTTGTTTACGAAGGGCTTATCTGGACACCACCTATCTGCTAAAACAGAAGTAGCCATCCAAGGAAAATCTTCACTGTACTTTGTTTCCATGAAATGCGGATAAAATTCCTCGTCCGATAGCTTGTCTGTTGAATTATATTTTTCGACTAAACGTTTAAATGAAGTTTCATCTGTTATTATCCCGTGAGTTTTCAACTCATCAAGGATTTTTTCTGTTGACCATGATTCTTCAAGCTCTTCTAAATCTACACAGTCGGAGAAATCTTTTCTTCTTTGCATTTTGCGTCTCAAGCTATATATTTTTCCTTGAGATATAACCAGATCCAACTCTCCCGACTCTAGTTGGTTCTTTAGCATTTGAGCATAACCGTAGTTTTTATTCAGTTCAAGAGCTGCATCCAGATAGTATTTCCCCTTTGTTTCCTCTCCCAGCACAAAATGACACATGGCTTTATTGGCAAGTGGTCGATAAATTTCTCGGTTAGTGAGATGATGCCTGTAAATTTCTTCAAAATAGCGATCCCATAATTCCATAGACTCTTCAACTTGCTCCTTTTTCATCAGATCAACAGCCTCGTTATAAAGAGTAGCTGTGTCTGGTATTTCCCAATTATAGAGATTTAACTCAGATTTTTCATCCCACTTCTCCTCTAATTTTTGAGCGGGAAATTTCCCCTCCAGTCTTTTTTGGGGAACTAACTCATATACCTCATTGTAGACTTCAAAAAACTCTTCCGAAACATCAAAATCTTCAATGAGAGAGATGAGTATTTGAGGAATAACTGGATATTCCTTTGGAGTTTCTTCATGTTTGAGAGATTCAAGTTCTTTTATCCATTGAACGACTTTATTCGCATTCACAAAATCGAGTACTCCAACAGATTCGAAGAATTGATTTAATTTTTCCTGGCGAGATTCGAGCAAACTACTATCATTCATGAAGAAATATTAATCGAAGTGCATTTTTTATCAAACGGTCTGAAGTGATTTTTTTTTGCCCGACAAATCCTCGATATAAAATTACTGTTTTTGGATCTGAAAAAAAAACTGTCCTGATAATCCGTTGGTTTTCTTGAAAGTGAGTAGTTCGGATGGGATTCACAGTAGTTCTTTTGTCATTGGGTTTGAGGGCTTTGAATTCCTTTCTGAGTGCTTGTTTGCGAGTTCGAAGGATATTGAGGAGGCGTATGAGAAGTTTTGGGACAAGTCTGAAACCTAGCGAGTTTGTATTTTTACAAAGAAGCACTAGACTTTTCAAACAATGAAAAATGAGAATCTATTGAATGAAAAGATAGAAACTGAACGTCTTTTATTAATTCCTATTTCAGAAAAATATATAGATGAAATTTACGAGGAATTTACAGAAGATGTTTCTGTTTTCATGTATCCTCAACCAACAGGGAAGATTGAAGATACGAAAAATTTTATAAATGAATCAAGAAGTGGTCTGAAGGCTGGTACAAACCTACAGTTGGTTATTTTGAATAAGGAAACCAATGAATTTTTAGGATGTGCAGGGCTTCATAATTTAGATAAAACGCTAGAGTTTGGAATTTGGCTCAAGAAGTCTGCACAGGGGTATAAATACGGTCAAGAGGCTATGCAAGCTATAAAAGGGTGGGCAGATGAAAATTTAAATTATAACTACATTCTTTATCCGGTAGCAGAAGATAATATCGCCAGTAAAAAAATTCCTGAAATGCTTGGAGGGCATATTTTTAGAGCCTATGATGACCCAAATGCAAAAGGAGTAGTTCATCACACCAAAGAATACCGAGTTTACAACCTGCAAATGAGGAAAGCCAAAAATAGGGATTTTGAAGTACTTTATAAGATACTGGCTGAATGTTCTTCTTGGCTTGGGAAGAAAGGAATCAATCAATGGCAGAAACTATATCCAGAAGATATTTTTCGAAAGGACATTGAGAATGGCTATGTTTATGTTTTTGAAAAGAGAAACGGAGAAATTGTGGGAACGGTATCACTTCCCTCGAAGAGACCTTTTTATTATCCAGATAATATTTTTATGGATGATAAAAAATCTTGGTATGTTTGTCGTTTAGCCGTTAACCGAGATTTCAAAGGAGCAGGGTTTGGAGAAGAAATGATGAGGATGGTTGAAGAAGAATCCAATAGTAATGATGTTGATGTTCTGAGGCTTGATGTCGTGAAAGAAAATGATTTCCTTGAGGCATATTATGCCAAAGGAGGATTTAAAAAAGTTGGAGAAGATTCAATTTTTGATACTCCTACTGTATTTATGGAAAAAATAATCAAATAATTATGAAAATAATAATCCCCAAAAAACTTCAAAAAGGTGACAAAATAGGAATAGTTTCTCCCTCAAATCCTGTGACAGAGATTTGGGAGATTCAACTTGAAAGTGGCATTCGTGTCTTGAAGGAAGACTTTGGATTGGATGTGTTGCTTGCTCCGAATGCTTTAAAAAATACGCTTGGCTATTCTGCTACTCCCGAAGAAAAAGCGGAGGACATTAATGCCATGTTTGCTGATAAATCTATAAAGGCAATTGTCTGTTCTCAGGGGGGAGCTAATGCGAATTCTGTACTTCCGTTTTTGGACTATGACTTGATCCGATCTAATCCAAAAATATTCCTTGGTATAAGTGATATTACGGTTCTTTTGAATGCAATTTACCACAAAACAGGTTTAGTTACTTTTCATGGAAATGATGTGATGTGGGGATTTGGGCGTAAACATGAACTATACGATGAAGATGAATTTAGGATTCGACTGATGGAGGGAAGGACTGAAATAATAAATAAAAATTCTGAATGGAAATGTATTAGGAAGGGAAAGACAGAAGGGACTCTTATTGGTGGGAATTTAAATTGTATGAACAAGCTTATTGGAACAGAGTTTATGCCCTGTTTTGAGGGGAATATTTTGTTTTTGGAAGATTTTGGAGAAGAAGGAGATTCTGCTGAAGTTCATTGTTTGTTATATCATCTAAAACAGATTGGTGTATTTGAGCAAATTTCAGGTCTTTGGTTAGGACATTATAAAAATAAGTTGGATGTGCAGTTTGAAGATATTGCTTTGGATGTACTAAAAAGCTATGACTTCCCAATTTTAAAGTGTGATGATTTTGGGCATAATTGTCCGAATACTACTTTACCTGTAGGGGCAAAAGTTCGTTTAGATGCAGATAGGCAGGAAGTGGTGATTTTAGAGTCTTGTGTTTTGTAATAAATTAAAATGCCAAAACAATTATTCATATTCGGAGATAGTATCACTCTTGGAGCTTGGGACACAAAAGGTGGGTGGGCTCAGAGATTGAAAAATCATTATGACAAATTAGTCATAGAAAGTGATTTTGATTTCTACTGTATGACCTACCTCTTAGGAGTTTCAGGAGATACTACGGAAGATTTATTAAAGAGATTCGATTTTGAGGTACAACAAAGATTCGAACCATTCAAGGATACTACTTTCTTATTTGCGATTGGGATAAACGATTCTCAGTCGTTTAATGAGGGATTTCAAACATCTCCAGAGCAATTTAAATCAAACATCAAAAAACTTATAAAGCTTGCTCAGAGCCACGGAGGAGAGGTTGTATTTTTGGGTCTGACTCCAGTAGATGAAAAGCTGGTTTTCCCTATTCCTTGGGCTTGTGATAGAGGATATAAAAATGAGAATGTTGAGCAGTACAATCAGATTCTTGAGCAAGTAAGCAATGAAACAGATAATGTATCTTTTTTAAGTGTGTACGAAGCTCTTCAGGTTAAAGATTTACAAGATGGTGTGCATCCTAATACGGAGGGGCATCGGAAGATTTTTGAGGTGGTTAAAAATAATTTAACAATAACGAATTGATTCATGAAAAATTATTACGACATTATTTTTATTGCTGGAGCACCCGGAACAGGAAAGTCTTCTGTGGCGAAATTATTACAGAAGGAGCTTGATGCTCCCTGTTTTGAATTCGGTTGGATTCCTGAGTTTCGAAATAAGGGAGATAATATTATTCCCTATGAAGAGGAAGAAGGACTTGCTTTTGAAAACTTAACGCTTGTAGCGAAGAACTATATCAAACACGGATTTAAAAACATTATTGTTACCGACCTTGAGGATAAACGAATCAAAGAACTTCACCAGAATTTTAAAAAGGAAAAATATATTTTGTTTACTCTGACAGTTAGAGATGATGAAACCCTGAAAGAACGAATTATGAATGAAACACGTTCTAGTGAATATCGAAATTGGAAACAGGCAATAAAGATTAATCAAGATATTCTAGGACGTTCATTATTACCAAATGAAATTAGAATTGATGCTACTGAAAAATCCATTGGGAATGTTATAAAAGATATTTCTGAATATCTTAATCAATAAAAAATCATGAACGATAAATTAAAACAAATTCTAGAATCAATAGAACTTTCTCCAAAGGATACTCATAAGTTCGGAGAAACAGCTTTGAACATGGTTGAAAAAAGTAATTCTCTGCATAATACAAATAATAACTTTGAATCGCTAAGAACTTTTCTATCAGACACGATTACTTTTTTAGAAGTTGAAATTGAATATTCAAAAAAATACAGCCCCCAAGTTTTTCATGGAAACGTTGCTTTGTCTCGAACGTTTGAACGTGAAGTATATCAGAAGATACTTGATGCATTAGAAAACACTGATTAACACCTATGAATTTATGAATACTAATACACTCCCAAAAACACCTTTAGCCTTTGCTTTAAGTCTTACAAAAAAGTACATAAAGTGGGCTGTAATTGCCTTTGGTATTGTGATGATAGCTCAGACAATTGAATCCGTCCGACCATACATATTAAAACTTTTAACAGACTCCATTGCCAATCCAGAAGCAAAAGACATGCTTGTTACTTGGAAGTTTGCAGGGCTGTATTTGGCGGCTCATTTATTTGCAGAACTTGCTTGGCGAGCTGGAGGCATAGCTGGAATGAACTGGATTACACGAGTCGAAGCAAATTCAAACACAGTGCTTCTCAAATACCTTGCAGGACATGGAAGCCAATATTTTTCAGACCGATTCGCAGGGAATCTGGCTAATAAAGTTGCCAATATTTCTGATGGAGTTTCACGACAACTAGGAGGAATTCTTTGGACATTTTTTCGTATCGTTCTGCAATTCGCAATAAGTATCTGGCTTGTATATTCTGCTAGTCCTTGGTTTGCCGTTATATTTATCAGTTTAACTGTCATATTCATCCCTATCAGCTATTTCTTGATTCGCAAGAAAAGTAAGCTTTCTGAAATAAGTGCCAAAGCCAGTTCAGAACTCAACGGACAAGTTGTAGATGTTACAACAAATATCATGGCGGTTCATCACTATACAAAGAAAAATAAAGAACTTGGTTATTTGAATAAATTTATCGAAAGAAAACGGACTGCTTTCATGAATAGTTGGCGATTTACAGAGCTTTATTTAACTTTTTGTAGTATTTTTGTGGCGTTTTTATTAGGGAGCATTCTTTTTCTTTCTCTCTATTTTTGGGATTTGGGGAAAATTACAACAGGAGACGTTGTCATGCTTATTACCATAGGAATAAAGTTACAGGGTACGCTTTTTAGCATTGGTGGTCAGCTTAATAATTACATGGAAGACCATGGGAAAGTAAAAGAAGGACTTGAGGAAATAGTTGTTGAGTACGATATTAAAGATGAACCACAGGCAAAAGCTCTCAATGTTTCTAATGGGAACATCAATTTTGATAATATTCATTTTCATTACAAAAAAGGAACAACTATTTTTGATAGCCTAAATCTTAAAATTGCAGAAGGCCAAAAGATAGGCTTAGTTGGAGAAAGTGGTGTTGGGAAAAGCACTCTCACGAGTTTACTTCTTCGTCTTTACGACATTCAAAAAGGAACAATTAGTATTGATGGACAGGACATTTCAAGGGTAAAACAAGAATCCCTTCGAGAGAACATTGCCTTTGTCCCTCAAGAGCCACTTCTATTTCACAGAAGCATTGCAGAAAATATTCAATACGGAAAAGACAACGCCACAAAAAAGGAAGTTGAGAAAGTAGCAAAGTTAGCCAATGCTCATGAATTCATAAATAAACTCCCAGAAAAATACGATACTTTTGTTGGGGAGCGAGGAGTAAAACTCTCGGGAGGACAAAAACAAAGAGTAGCCATTGCTAGAGCCATGCTCAAACATGCTCCCATTTTGGTTTTGGATGAAGCCACAAGTGCTTTGGATAGCGAAAGTGAATCTTTGGTTCAAGACGCTCTCAAGCACCTTATGAAAGGGAAAACAGTATTAGCCATTGCTCATCGTCTTTCTACTCTTTTGGCGATGGATAGAATTATCGTCTTGGATAAAGGGAAAATTGTAGAAGATGGAACACATAAAGAGCTTCTAAAAAAGAAAGGGATTTATGCGAAACTGTGGAATCATCAGGCGGGAGGGTTTATTCAGTAATTTTTTAATCTATATAAAAATGCCAAAAAAAGTATGGGTTTACGCCCCCAAAAAAGTTCGTCCCAAAGTATCTCCTAAAACAAAGGAGGTAATAAAAAACAAATGTGATGAATTCATTGAATCAAAGCTGAAACCCACTTATGTGAAGAAATTTAATCCCAATGTGAAAGAACAACAAAGAGTAGATATTTATTGTAAGTGGTATCAGCACTATGTTCACTTTGTAGAAGTCTTCAAAGACACGAGGGATGACGTGATTTCTCCTGAATATGAAGACCGATTTTTTCGTCTTCAATATTTATCGAACGGGGATTTGATTCCAGCTTATCTGAGGCATACAGGACAATGGCAAGACCTTAATTGGGAAGGGGCTTCTTTGGAAGCATGTTTGTCTGAAATGGAGGATTTTTCGAATCTTTATTAACCAATTTTTTAAATGAAAACAAATTTTGACGACTGGTATGACCAATTTTATAGCTCTTCAGAAAAGGAGCAGTACAATATGATATTAAAGATATTGAATGGAGAAGTTATTAAAAAAACAGAAGGCGTTGATATTGTGTTAGATTGCTTGCTCAAAGTTTTAGGATTTTTAGATTATAAAAATTTAATTGAAGAACATCTAGCACTTATTGAGCTTATAAAACAAAAACAACCAGCACTCAACAAAAATAGATTTATGTATTTTGATGGTTATTTATTCGATTATTATTGCTTTCAAAAACAGGATGACTTGGCAAAAGAATCATTAAAGATGTTTGAAGAATGCCCGGTAGATACCTGTGATAGGTTAATTTCTTTACTTACAAAACTTCAATTACTTCAAAAAAGAGACATTGTACTTGAGCTTGTTGCGAAAGTTTTTTCTAAAATTGCAAAATCAAAGTCTTTATTAGATGGGACAGATTATTATTTTGGAAGAGTTGTTTATAGAGATTCGCTTCAGGATGTTTATGAAGACTCCTTGAAAGAAAAAAATGTAGATTGGATAGGCTTCACAAAGAAACTTAAAAAATATCTCTTCTTTACTTGTTCTCACACAAAGGACGAAATCACTTTTTTACAGCATTGCCTTTCTCATGATTTACCAAATACAGCAGAGGACAATGTTATGTTATTTAAAAAAAATCCCATAAAATATAGAGACCATGTGGGATATGATTTTATGAAACACATGCACTCGACTCAAAAAATGAGTTTTATTTGTAGTGGAACTATCTGGGATGAATTTGTTGAGTTTATGAATGAGTATAAACCAAAAAAGGAGGACAATCCCAAATATGTTGATTCTTTATTTGCCTTTTCCAAAGAGGAATTAAATCAATACTTGGGGAAATTGCTTAGAGGACTTCTTTCTCAAAAACAAACAGAAGGGTTTGCCTTATTGTGGGGAATCCCATATCTCTATGATTTTTTGTTATCAAAAGAGATTATTTCAAAGAGATTGTATGGCAAAGTAATTGATATAGTCAAAAAGCTTAAGCCTGATATTCAAAAAGTAGCCTCTACCGATTTGTGGGTATACACATTTTGGACATCTTGGACTCCTCCTAGTTATTTAACAGAGAATGAATTCGAAAAAGAAAAAGACATTTTTGAAAACTCAATAAACAAGACATCTCCTCTTTCAGAAGAAATTCCTGAAATTGATGAATTTGAAGATGAGTGGGAAGAGGATGAACCTTTGGTGCAAATTGAGGAAATTTCTCGTGACGATATTCCAGAAATAATTAACCCCAATCCGTTTGTTGGGACAGTTGTTAATACAGAAAAAACAGGCAGAAATGAACCCTGTCCTTGTGGTAGTGGCAAGAAATTTAAAAAGTGTTGTGGATAGTTTTTATTTATTAATTATTTTTAGATGTTTTACGTTCCTTTTTTCGAATTTTTTCCAGAAATTGCAGAGAATGAAACTCGTGTTTTAACGAATTTATCAGATGATTCCCTCCCAAAAGGAGAATTTGGCTATCTTGAATCATTTTGTAATGAACCCGGTTGTGACTGCCGAAGAGTTTTTTTGAATGTCACCAACGCTCGTGATGGAAAACTAATGGCCGTAATAGCTTATGGATGGGAGAAAAAGCAGTTTTACGTTGATTGGTTTGGAGACAATGACCCTCAAATGATTTCTGAATTAAAAGGGCCTGCTTTGAATATGGCGAGTCCTCAATCCAAATATGCTCCAGCCTTTCTACAATTTTTTAAGGAAGTTCTTTTAAAAGACAAAGCCTATATCAAGCGTATTGTGAGACATTATGAGATGTTTAGAGACTATGTGGAAAAGAATCCAGAAAAGATGGAATCATTAACTCCTTATGAAAACCCTGAAAAGACAGGAAGAAATGAACCTTGTCCTTGTGGGAGTGGGAAGACGTTTAAAAAGTGTTGTGCTTAATTTTTAATAAAATGACAAATCTCTAACCATCCACCCCACTCGTCTTCCGAGACAAAAGCATTCGTAGAATCTGGCATGACGATAAATGGTATTTCTCCGTTATCGATATTATAGCCGTTCTAACCGACAGCGAAAAACCTCGTGATTATTGGTATAGAATGAAAGAACGAGAAAAAAAAAGACTCAGAATTTCAACTGTCGACAATTTGTCGACGTTTCAAATTAATAGCCTCTGATGGAAAAAAAAGAGAAACAGATTGTGCAGATATTCAATCAACATTCCGTATCATCCAATCCATCCCCAGCAAAAAAGCAGAACCATTCAAACAATGGCTCGCTAAAGTCGGAAAAGAAAGACTCGAAGAAATCGAAGACCCCGAACTTTCCATGAAACGGATGAAAGAAGTCTACAAGCAAAAAGGCTACCCCAAAGAATGGATTGAAAAACGAGCCCGTGGAATTGCCGTTCGAAATGAGTTGACGGATGAATGGAGCAGTCGTGGAGCTCAAGAAGGGGCGTGACCCGAAGATTATGTTAGGATCAAGCAAGACAAAATCCAAATTGATCAAACTTGCCCCAAAATTGTTGCCACCTGCCTGGAGTTTGACTTAAGGCACGCAAAGAAAGAACTACCGAAGCGCCAGCATCTTTCCAGCGCATGCCAGCTTGGCATAATCGTTGTTTTACAATGACCTTGCAAGCTGCTTCTATAACTCCCGAACCGATAGGGAGTTTTTTTTCGGTGTATTGAGAATAATTCATTCTGTTTAAATTCTTAAGGGATGGGGATTAAATTAGTCGTAAAGAAAAAGCTTCACAATGTATTTCATATTTGAATTTTCTCTGATGAAAAAAACCGCAGACGTAACGGGTTACGATGAGGATTTTTTTTGTCAGAAAAATTTAAAGATGAATGCATTGTGAACTTTTTATTACGAGTTATTAAATCCTCATTCCTAATTCACTATAAATCAAATGACAACTTCAACGCCACTCGTATGAGCGTGGGGAAATTTAGAGTGTTTTTTTCCTCAACAACTAGATTTCACTATTCCATACAACACTTCTTATATTTCTTCCCCGAACCACAAGGGCAGGGATCATTTCGTCCTAATTTTTTGCTCCCTATCATAGGCACATGCTTGAAACCAATATTTTCCTCAGTCTCATAGTTAATTTCTAGTTTTTGTAGATATTCGAAATACTTAAAAGCTGGATCAGTTTCCAATTCTTTCATCTCAAATTTATCAACAACTTCTTTCATAACTTCCTCAATATCAATATCATCTCCTTTATTTTCTGATACAGGTAGAACGGATTTTTGTTTTTCCACCGAGGCTCTTTTTTCCTCTATATTGTTAATTTTATTACTATCTGTCTCATTGGTGATCTCAAGCATATATTCAAGCCGATCCAACACAAAATCATAGGCATCATAAATACTGAATCGATCACTTTCTACGGTTGAAATTTTATTTTTATCCCGATCTTCTACCACTTTGAAAGCGTGAAGTAAACAATACTCCCACATCTCATGATTCTTTATGGCCTTGAAATATTCAGACAGATCGTAGTATGGATAAATGGAATAAGGTAATTTACCCTTATAGATTTTTGCAATAGCTTCATCTGGAGATGCTCCCGATTGAACTAACTCAATAACCTCTAACAATAAAAAACGATCATCTTTTGTCTGTTTCCGTACTTTTTCTGCATATTTCTTTAGATCCTTATCTACCTCTGCTACATACAAATAGATAAAGATGAATCGAAGATTGTGACTCTCCCCCCGATATTCCCCAAAATTAATCCATCTTTTAAAAAATCCTTCCTCTGCATTTATATACATGAGGAACATGTCTTTCAACTCTTCGTATACTGACTGTATCGTCTTTGGAGATTTGTCATAAATTTCTTCTATAAATAAGTCTAAAAAATTCTGAAGTTTATCAGTAAATGGCATATCTGAACACCATCGGTCTGCAAGAACAGAAGCCGCCATCCATGAAAAATCTTCATCCAGATCTTTTCCTGTAAAATCCGAATCAAACAAAGCTTTTGAAATGTCGGTGGTACAAAAATGCTTTTTAGCCTCTGATCGAAAGCTTTTTTCATCTGTATGAACTCCAAATTCTTCCAGTTTCTCACAGACTTCTTCTGCTGACCAATATTCTTCTAATTCTTCCAAATCCAGATAGTCTGGACGATCTTTTTGAGTCTCTATGTATTCCAGCATGGTCTTCATTTTTCCATGGAGAATTACATCATCGAAATATCCAGACTCAAGTTGATTCTTCAGCATTTTGGCATAACCGTAGTTTTTATTGAGTTGCAGAGCTGCATTCAAAAAATATCTCCCTTTTATTTCTTCTCCAAGAACAAAATGACACATAGCTCTGTTGGCCAAAGAGCGATATACTTCTCGATGCATGAGATGATGTTTATACATTGCCTGAAAATATCGATCCCACATTTCCATGGATTCCTTAACCTGATTTTTTTGGAAAAGTTCTATTGCTTCGCTATGAAAAATAGAAGTATCAGGAATTTCCCACCTATAAAAATCAAGCTCGGATTCCTTGCTATCTTTCTCAGATAATTTATCTGCAGGCGACTTACCATTCCATCTTTTTTGGGGAATTAACTCATATACACCATTATACACGTCCAAAAATTCTTCTGAATCATGAAATTCTTCAGTAAGAGAAAGTATTATTTGTGGAATAATCGGAAAAGCTTCTGGAGTTTCTTTCAGCTTTAGATCATCAAGATTTTCAATCCACTGAACTACTAAATCAGCATTTACGAATTCAAAAACTTTGACAGATTTTAAGTACTGATTTAATATTTCCTTGCGAGATTCGAGAAGACTATCATTCATGGAGATTTTAATGAAGGTGTATTTTTTATCAATATATTCCGTTATTATTTAGGGCTTGGGAAAAAATAAGATTAATTCTTTTCTCTTACTCTCACCACTTCCTTTTTGTCTAACTGCATATACAGCAACTTTTGTTGCCCTATTCCAAACAAAGTCGAAGTAAACCAGTAAACCCCGACTGCAGCAGGAAAAGTTGCTGTAAAGAAACCGATCATTATCGGCATCATGTAAAGCATCATTTTTTGCATCTGCTCCATTTGTGCAGCCATGCCTTCAGCAGGGGCTGCATTAGACTTAGTTTTCTTTTTTGCTGTTGCCGCAAAGGTCAGTTTCATAGCCCCAAATTGAGTTATTCCTACTAAAATCGGCAATCCCCACCAAAATGGAAGAGCTCCCAAATCCATTCCAAAGAATTGAGAATCAACAATACTCAAGTCAACGGATTTATTCATCTCCCAGAGTAAATAATTTAAATGTGAAGAAAATCCATCTCGTACCACAAAATAAATTCCAATCAAAAATGGCATTTGTAATAACATAGGTAAGCATGATCCCATTGGATTAATCTTGTGTGTTTTGTAGAGCTCCATGGTTTTCATTGCCAACAGTTGTTGATTGTCTTTGTACTTCTGGCGTAATTCTTCGATTTTTGGTTGAAATTTTTGCAATTCATGTTGCGAAAAAATAGCTTTTTGATTCGGTATAAAAAGGAGTAGCCTAACCAATATGGTAAGCAATACAATAGCCCATCCAAAAGAATGTCCCGGAAGGGCATTTGAAAATATTACTAAAAGATTAAAAAGTGGTTTTGAAATAATGCCTCGAAAAAGTTTTCTAAAAAGTCCAGGATTTTCAAATTCAACAACGTCTGAAATGATTTCTTTTTCTTCTCCATTAGCATCAAATTTAAATTTCATCTGGTATCGTCCAGATTCACTATAAACATCCATATTAAAATCACTCAGAGAAAATTTGGTCTCTTCTCCTGGTGCTAGCTCAAATCCCGAGACTTGTTTTCCTTTACAATCTTCAAAACTAGATACTGTTACCTCTTTATTATTTACCAATCTATAAACTTCTAGAGATCCTGCAGTTTCACAAGGCGAAGTAAATTTTGCTGGAATATCTAAATTATTTTTAATATTAAATTCGGCTAAATTTCCCAGGACAACTGAATTTTGAATAGGAGTTACGGTGATTCCTGCTTCGGATTTCTGATTCTCCTTTTCTCCAAAAAAGGCGTTTGTCACAAACATAAGTGCGTAAAATATAAGGAACCACATGAGAAAACTACGAAAAAATTCGAGCACTTTTGGTTTTTGAGGTTGAGTCATTTTTGTAGATTAATTCTACGGAAGCCTACTGGTTTGTAAGTAGTTTGTCAAAACCCCTCGGGAGAAAATTACAAGAAATGAAATCATTGGGAATGGTGACTTTCCATGGCAGCTAGTATTGCCATAATTGGAGATTTGGTGCTGCTCTCATTGCATCCTACCCCCCATGTAAGCACATCTTTGCCATTAAATCGCAATCCTACAAAAGCATATGAGGTGGAATCTGATCCTGTATCTAAGGTTCTCATTTTTTCATCAAATTTTTCTAAAATAAAGTTTTTAAGTCCTCTAGCTTTCAATGCATTGCAAAAAGCATCAATAGATCCATTCCCAGTTCCTATTAATTCAATAAGTTCATTATTAAAATAAATACTTCCTGAAAATTCTGATTTTTTTCCGTTTATCACACATTTAAATTTTTCGATTCGAAATCGTTCATTTCTCATAAATGTGGAATCAAAAATGTTATAAATATCACTTGGTGAAACTATCTGCCCTGTTTGTTCTGCTCGTTTTTGTACCACATCATAAACGATAGGATGCATCTCTTTTGGAACATCGATTCCATAATTTTTTTCTAATATAAAAGCAGATCCACCTTTTCCACTTTGGGTATTTACTTTTACTGGTTCATAGTCTCGTCCCAAATCTTTTGGATCTACATGTAGATAATGAATATCCCATTGATTTGATTTTGTATTAGTTTGCATAGCATTCATCCCTTTTTTTATTGAATCCTGATGGGATCCGGAAAAAGCGGTAAAAACCAAGTCTCCCGCATAAGGGTGTCGAGGATGTATAGCCATCCCAGTTGTGTCTGAGTAAATTTGAGCAGTTTTTTCTATTTGACTAAGGTTGATCTGAGGATCTATTCCCCTAGAATAAAGATTTCCTGCTACATTAACAATGTCCACATTTCCACATCGCTCTCCGTTCCCAAATAAAACACCTTCTACTCTATCAGCGCCTGCCATTATCCCCATTTCTGTTGCCGCGACACCTGTTCCACAATCATTATGTGCGTGAAGACTTATCTCAACCTTTTCTCGATCAGGCAATTGGTTTCCAAAATATTCCACTTGGTCAGCAAAGACATTTGGAGTGGTTCGCTGCACAGTTTGAGGGACATTAATGATCATTTTATTATTTTCCGTTGGTTCAATTACTTTCATAACGGCTTCACAAACAGAGATAGCATAATCTAATTCCGTATCAGAAAAACTCTCAGGAGAATATTCAAATCGTATATTTGTTTCTTCTGGAATATCTGCTGTATACTTTTTTACCAGTCCGGCCCCTTTGATCGCTAGTTCTTTTATAGCATTTTTATCTTTTTGGAAAACTAATCTTCTTTGCACGGGATCTGTGGAATTATAAAAATGCACGATAACGTTTTTAGCTCCTGAAATAGCTTCACATGTTCGCTTAATCAAACCTTCTCGGCACTGAACTAAAACCTGAATCGTTACGTCATCTGGAATATGATTCCCTTCGATCAATTCTCTACAAAAATCATAGTCTGTTTGAGAAGCCGAAGGAAATCCAATTTCAATTTCTTTGAATCCCATACGTACTAATTCTTGAAAATAAAGCATTTTTTGTTCTGGTGTCATAGGATTTTCCAATGCTTGATTTCCATCTCGAAGTCCGACTTCACACCATTTTGGAGCTTGGGTTATAGTTTGAGATGGCCATTGTCTGTTTGGTAGGTCAATGGTCATTTGAGGTCGGTACTTTCCTGAGGGTGGAGCAGTGTGAGATAGGGTTTTCATTTGAAATGAAATAAGTAAATAAAAAAATCCGCCGTGTTTTACATGGCGGGATGAAGGTTGGTTATGTATCAATTTTTACACACGTGCCATCCCATACCGCCTATTTGGCAGAAGGAGAACTAAGAGTGCGAGTAATTGATTTAACTTCATTTTCTTTTTCAAGGCTAAGGATTTTTTTTGTTTTGTCAAATTAATTTAAATTCTTTAAGAATCAAGTTTGTTTTTTCCTACCCCGATTCAAAACATGCATCAACCGAAAAAAATCCTTCTGCAATTCCTGTGTATCTTGTTTGCCTTTTTGTCCCTGATATAAACAAATTATATTTTTGCCTTTCACATATGGCTGTACTCGTTTACGAATAATCTCATACATTTGTCGGCGAAGGCGATTTCGTTCTACTGCTTTTTTAGAGTAGCTGGTTGAGACCACCACTGAAAAATGAGTTTTTTTCCATCTGTCCTCTGATACCAAAAAAGAAACCCGTCTTGCACGAATTCGTTTTGAACGCTTAAAACAACGCTTAAAAAGGCGAGTGGTAAATCTAGATGGCTTTGTTATCATGGCATGAAAAATCACATACACGAAACCCTATTTCCAAGATTTTTCTTTTGGAGCAACTGATAGCAGACTTCGGCCTTTTGCTCTTCTCCTTGCAAGCACACGTCGACCTGTCTTCGTTTCCATTCGGGCACGAAATCCGTGAGTTCTCAGCCGTTTACGCCACCGTCTTTTTGCTATCATTTTGAATATTAAATTATCACCAAAAGACTCTATTTAAATAAGTATACTTTGTCAATTTTTCTCGAAAAATTATTTTGCAAAAAAAATATCTAAAACAATGTTTTTTGTTTGGGTATGATTCTCGTATCGGAAAATAGAAAAATAATTTTTTCCCCAGTTATTGTTTTCATTTCTTT
>CAZQFO010000018.1:0-20930 GCA_964592695.1 uncultured Candidatus Peribacteria bacterium | reverse complement strand
GCTTAACCGCTTTATAGAGCCAAATGTGAAAATATTTTGTCGAACTTGGGTTAAAAAAACTTTTCATTATTATCTTATTGTTTGTGCTAATTAGTAATACATACGGACGATTTGAAACTTCTGTAATCTGTTTGTTGTTGCTTATTTACCAATCAATAAATTTTGGATTCGGATTCATTAATAGGGATCGAGTAATTAAATTTTTATCTGCATCAAAACAAAGAATTCATATACGAAGCCTTATTAAAGGAATTTCTAAAAATGAAAGCAATCAAGATAATGAAGATGCAGATATGGAAGAAATAAAAGAAGTAGAAAAAGTTTTTGAAAAGTATGTTTGGCTCTATTCTTTTGATGTTTTTTTTGAATATCTCATATTTGTGGGAATTTGGATTGTTTTAATTTTTAATATTTTATAAATGAAAAAAATGTTTTTAGTTGGCTTCGTTTTCATCTTTCTTTTACAATTTCAAAGTATTTCAGCTTTTTATGACTTAGACTCTTCTCACAAAAACAAGTTAGCCATCACAACACTAAATGATTTAGAAATTATATCGGGCTATCCGGATGGATCATTTAAACCAGAAAATACTATCAATAGGGCTGAGTTATTAAAAATATTAGTAGGAGGAAAAGGCCTTCAGCCGAAATTAAAAAACTATAATAATTGTTTTCCTGATGTGAAAGAAGAATGGTTTGCACCTTATGTTTGTTATGCAAAAGAATCAGAGTGGGTTAGTGGATATCCAGATGGTACTTTTCAGCCAGCTAGGACCGTTTCAAAGGTTGAGGCAATTAAAATGGTTGTGAATGCAAATGAGTATAATTTAAAAGATGCATCAAATGAGGAATTATTTAACGATACAGACCAAACATCTTGGTATGCTCCCTATCTCAAAGTGGCAAAGAAGAAGAAATTAATAGAAGAAGATGGAGATATTTTTGAACCATCTGGTAATATGACCCGAGGGGCAGTGAGTGAGAATATATTTAGAACAATTAGCGTAAATGCTTTGAATAGAATTACTTATTCAAAGGGTTTAAATGATAGGATTTCTGAAATAAAAAATGAATTCAGAGGAATAAAGACTATTACAAGAAAAGATTTGATAGACCAAGCAAAGAAAAAACAACAAGAGTTAGAAGAAAGAATAAGAACACAGGATCAAGAAAATTCCACAGAAGATTTAAAAATAAGCGATCATGGCATAATTATAAAACTTAAAAGTTGCTATGATGATCCCGAAAAAACGACATACTATGTAGAAAGTATGTCAGATTTTCATTTTCAGAAGTGTAGTTTCGAGATCATATTCACTAAAAATAATAGTGATGCATTTGTAGATATTGGTACGGTAAGTGCTGCCTATAATTTAAATTCCATTTCAAGACCATCGACTCTATCTGTGCGATTCGAGGGAATTGATGAGAAATCTTATCTCTTAATGTCAGAAGTTGGATCAGAGAATTTTAGTGTTTGGTTTGAAGTTCCTCTCAGAGTTCATTTTAAAAATAAAAACATAGCACAACCTGACTTTCTTTTTGCTGTTCAGAAAGCAGGCAAAATTATTGACTACTTAAAAGTAAAATAATTTTAAAAAATGAAAAATTTATTTTTAATTTCTTTCATACTTTTCTTATCAGGCTGTTCTATTCTAGAACAAAAAGTTGATGGAAAAACTGCTCAAGAATGGAAAATTGCATATCAAGAATCAGAGAATAAATGGCAAGGGTTAAATGAAAAATATACTACCCTTGAAAAAGAGTTAGATGTGGTAAATGTAAATCTAAAAGCTCTTTCAAACAAAGAAGAAAAAAGAACAAGTAAGGAATATATTTTCAAGAAAAATAAGGAATGCTTCAATCTAAGAAATGGTATAGAAAAAAGAAAGCCTAGCTACACCATAATAAAAGTATTCTACAGTCCATTAATTGAATCATGCGTTTATCATAGTGAGCTGTCAGGAGAGAATGGTAGTGTCTCACAATTAAAAGATGCATTTAACGTATCCTCCCAAAATTCCAATGTAAATCCTAAAAATCCAATTTCTTTATCCAGTGTTTATGCAGTTTCCCGCATTTCATGTGAAGGCGTTACACTGAAATTTTGGGAGGATACCATTTAACGATACCAGTTACGAACTTTTTATCGAAGAAGGGGAAAAAGGATGGATGGATAAATATATGGAATTCATAAGGCGCATAAATAAATACAAATGATCTGGAGATCTCCACAAATTATTCTATTCATGGATTAGATAATCAGAAAGAATTTGACCAAAAATAATTAAATAATTACGTTTATTGGTGCAATCTATATTTACATCTAATATATGAAAATGAAAAACTTAAAGCCTGCACTTGCACTAGTTCGAGTCTCTAGCACAAAACAGGCTAATGAAGGAGAGAGTTTGGATGTTCAAAAAAAAATCTGTATTGAAGCCTCTAAAAACAAGGGGTATGAAATAATTCATACTTTTGAAGAATCATATTCAGGCAGAAAAAACGAACGACCAGTACTAGAATCTCTCTTTGATTATTTAGAAGAAAACCAAGGACAAATTGAAGCTGTGTTTATTCGTGATATAGATCGCTTTACTCGAGGAGGATCTTATTCATACACTCATCTAAAAACAAGATTGCTTAATTATGGAACAGTTTTGATTGATACAGCTGGAATCATTCAACCTACAAATAATTCACTCTCTGATGTTGGATTTGAATATGATTGGTCGCTTCGATCTCCTAGTCGAATGGCAGAAAACATCAAAGCTGACATGGCAAACGATGAAGTTTCTACTATTCTCACTAGAATGATCGGACAGGAAATTAGAAACGTAAAACAAGGTTATCGAGTAAGAGAGTCTCCACTAGGATATAAAAATGTTAAAATTGAGGATGAGAATGGAAAGAAAAAGACAATTCTTGAGCCTGATTTAATAGAAGGTCCTTGGTTCTTAAGTATGTTTAAGTTGAAATCGGAAGGAATATTATCTGATCAAGAAATATGTGATCGAGTAAATGCAATGGGATTTAAAACTCGAATACAAAATAGAAGAGATAAGATTACTCGAAAAATCATTGGAAAACAAGGTGGCAAACCGTTAGATACAGGAATGCTTCAAAAATATATAAAGAAACCAATCTATTGTGGAATCACCTCTGAAGAATGGACTCATAATCGTCCGATTAAGGGGATGTTTGACGGACTAGTGAGCATAGACACCTTTAATCGCACAAACCACGGTCAGATCAAAGTATTTGAAGAACCAAATGGAAAAGTTAGTGTTGTCTACGCTTCCGAACGAAAACAACGGATGATGAAAAATCCAGAATACCCATTTCGATTTGTTGTTCGTTGTCCAAAATGTGGAAAAGCTCCACTTAAAGGATCTGCCAGTAAAGGAAAAATGGGAAAAACTTATCCCGCCTATCATTGTGGAGGAAAAGATCACTATTTTCGTGTGCCAGTAGATAAGTTTCACGAAACATTAGCAATCTATCTACAAAACTTGATATTCAAGCCTGAGTTCTTGAAATTGTTTGAAGCTGTTGCAATGGATACGTGGAGAATGAAACAAAAAGAGTCCCTAAAGCTAACTATGAAAGCAGGAGAAAACGTATTGGACTTACAGAGTAAACAAGAACATATTCTCGAAGAATATACCAATGCGGATTCAGAAACCGTAAAAAAGCTCTTAGCAAAGAGGTTAGAATCTATTGAACTAGAGATCGCCAACGCTTCTGATGTCAGAACTCAACACGAAATAGATGAACAAAAAATAAAGGCTTATCTGGCTCGAGCAAAATACGTGGTGGAACACCCATCCGAACTCCTCACAAAGGCGGTCAGTATGCAGGCATTGATACAAATGTGGAACTTCGTTTTTGATGAATTACCAACTTATGAAGACTTGGTTGGTGGAACACCAAAATTGTCGCTTATATTCGAGCTTTCAAAGGATTCAAAAGTGACTGAAAATCAGTTGGTACCCCCGCTAAGAATCGAACTTAGATTTTGGCCTTAGAAGGGCCCTGTTCTATCCATTGAACTACGGGGGCTCGTCGGACATGACTCCGCACTTCCGGTAATTTCTTGTAGAAATGACCTCCAGTACTCCGTAATGTCCTCCTCTCGAAATTGAATCTAATCTCATTCAATTTCAGGATAAAAACATTTCGTATCCTCCCAAAATTTCAGTGTAACGCCTTCACATGAAATGCGGGAAACTGCATAAACACTGGATGAAGAAATTGGATTTTTAGGATTTACATTGGAATTTTGGGAGGATACAACATTTCAATAAAAAACCTACTCAAATTATTGTTAAAACAATATTTTTTTCAATCTAATTTTTGATCAAACGTGAGTCTTTTCACCTTTACAATTGGCAAATCAATCAAAAAATACCCTCCATCATCTGTCAGAGCTCCAGGATTTAGGACAATACTTCCCTCTGATTGAACCGCTCGTGGCACATGAGTATGTCCATGGCAGAGAATATTAGCTGGATTTGTAGTATGTAATTCATGCAAATCAGCAGGTTTGTGTGCCATAAGAATATGCTTTCCAAAAATTTCAAATCTAATAAATTGTTTTATGGTTATATGAGACAATGATTTAACCTGTCTCAAAATTTCCTCGTTTACATCCGCATTTCCCTGAGCTATATAGATATTTATTGCCGGAAACTTAGCTAACACTTCATCCACTCCATATACGAGAAAATCTCCGGCATGAAATACCGTATCTATCCCTGCATCCTGAAGACGCTGAAACATCATCTCCAAACGATCAATTCTCCCATGTGAATCGGAAACTAATGCAATCGTTTTTTTGCTTTTATTCATTAAATCCTTTCATATCAAAATTTTAATTAATATACTCCGGCTCTAAAAGTATAGACCTGATACTGATTTATGTTCTGAAACATTCTTGATCACTCCTGCATACAACTCAGCCATTGACAATGTAGTAAACCTATCTGGTGGACTATCTACTGGTAGTGAATCAGTGCAGACAATTTCTGCAAAGTTTGAGGCATTCAGATTATCTCTCGCTTTTCCTGAAAATATTGCATGTGATGCACAGAGATAGACCGCATCTTTCGCCCCACTGGCCAAGAGAGCTTTCTTTGCTCCAGCCACAGATCCTGCTGTGTCAATCATATCATCTACAATAATAGGGGTCTTTCCTTTTACATCCCCTATCACGTGAGTTACTTCAGAAACATTGTGTTCCGGTCGTTGTTTATGCAGAATTGAAAGTGGGTACCCAAGAGCATCAGCAAATCGCTTTGCCATTTTTGCACCTCCTGCATCCGGAGATACAATAACAGGGTCAGGCAAATTCTTTTCTTCAAAATACTCCACAAACATACGTCTTGGATGAAGATTATCAACCGGACAATCAAAAAATCCCTGTATTTGATCAGCATGTAATTGCGTAGTAATAATATGGTCTGCACCAGAACGAACGAGGAGATCCGCAAAAAGTTTAGCCGAGATTCCCTCTCTAGCTCCATGGATCTTATCCTGACGAGAGTATGCAAAATATGGCATTAATATGTGTATTTTTTCTGCGAAACTTTCTCGAGCTGCGTTTATCATCAAAAAAAGCTCAATAAGATCTTCATTCATCATTTCAGTGCGACAAGTCTGAATTAGAAAAACGTCTTTCCCTCGAAAGCTCTCTTCAAACTTGATATAGGTTTCTCCACAAGAAAACTTTTTGAGGGTTACATGGGAGAGAGGTTTATTGAGATGCCTTGCAACTTCAGAAGCAAATTGTGAATGACTGGAACCAGCGAAAATTTTGTAATCGGACATGTGAAAATTATAATTTCATATTTAATATTTTACTTTTATCAGTGATTATTAAATTAAGCAAGCAAAGAATTTGTATATTCGGCTTGCTTTTTTAAAAAAAATCATGTATAATATGTAGATTTATTAATTTATATTCTACAAATGGACTTTGAAAAAGTTGTCGATTATGCTATTCAGAACAATGCTTCTGATATTCATTTCACTCCAGGACTTCCAGTGTTTATGAGAGTCTTTGGTGCTCTCAAATCAGTAGGTCAACCTCTGGATGTACAAACCATACAAAACATTGCCATCTCAGTAATAAATGCTGAAGGATTAAAGGAATTAAAAGAACGCAAACAATTAGATTTCTTAGCCCATACAAAATCAGGAAATAGATTACGTGGAAATGCTTTTTATGAAAGAAACGGATTAGCACTATCTTTTCGTGTAATTCTAAAAGATATTCCTAGGTTTGATAGTATAGGACTTCCTCAGTTTATAAAAGAAGATATTCTTAATCTAAAACAAGGATTGGTTCTAACAGTTGGTCCAACAGGTCAAGGAAAATCAACTACATTGGCTTCTTTATTACAAGAAAGAGTAATGACAAAAGGTGGACATGTAGTAACTACAGAAGAACCGGTCGAGTATATTCTTCCTCAGGGAAAGGGAATTGTTCAACAACGACAGGTCGGACGAGATGTATTATCTTTTGAAGATGGCATCTTAGGAGCTTTAAGAGAAGATCCTGATATTTTGATGGTTGGAGAAATGAGAGATTTTGAAACTATTTCATCCGCTCTTACTATGGCTGAAACAGGGCATCTTGTTTTTGGTACATTGCATACAAATGATGCAACACAAACGATATCAAGAATCATTGATGTTTTTCCTCCATCTCAACAGGATCAAATCATGGTTCAATTAGCAACCACTCTATCGATGATTATATCTCAAAGATTAGTAATGAACTCAGCTAATAATGGACGAGTATTAGCTTACGAGGTACTAACTATGAATTATGCAGTTCAAAATTTTATCAGACAAAACAAAATCTTCCAAATCCCAAATGCTATGCAAACAGATAACTCTGGAAAGATTGTGGTTTTTGAACAATCATTGGCAAAACTAATCAAGGAAAAAAAGATCACTCGAGACTTAGCATTTGAATATGCTAGAGACCCAAACTACCTAGAAAATGTACTAGAAAACATGGCAGCAGCTGAAGAAGAATAATTCACTCTTTTTTTATCGGTTATACAAAAAAAGCACAGTCTCCGAGACTGTGCTTTTTAAAATACATATAATTAATACGTTTTTATAACTTTGCATAGTCATGCATCACCAATTGAGAATTAATCCGGCGAATAAGGTCTAAAACCACGGATACAACGATGATCATCCCTGCCCCTGATATAAAGAGTGAGATTGACCCTGTTCCTCCACTAACCCATTTTTCGAAAAACATAGGGACAACCGCCACAAAAGCAAGGAACGCCCCTCCCCAAAAACATAATCTATTGATAACTCCTCCAAAAAAAGTTTCTGTTTCAGTTCCCGGACGATATCCAGGGACAAAGCCCCCTCGTTTTTGTATGTTTTCTGCTACTTTTTTAGGCTCAAAAACAATTGAAACATAGAAAAAAGTAAACCCAAAAATAAGAGCTGAATAAAGAAGATTATACCAAACAGTAGGAGAATTTGGATTAAGCCACTTGAGAGTAAATTCTGCAAAAGCCTGTAACCCTGCAGATTCAGATTTAATAAAAAACTGTGACAGAATTGAAGGCATCGAAAGCATTGAAACAGCAAATATGATAGGAATCATTCCAGCTTGGTTTATTTTTAGCGGTAAAAATGATTTTTGTTGAGCAGTGCTTTTACGTGACGCATATACCACGGGAACTCTGCGATCTGCTTCTGCTACGTAAATAACAAAAATAGTTAATAAAACAGTTGCTATAATCAAAATGGCAATGATAGGAGGGGTTGCTGATTGAAATGCTCCTGCAACTTGTTGGGGAACGGTTGCCACTATACCAGCAAAAATAAGTACAGAAATTCCATTTCCTATTCCTTTTTCACTGATAAGCTCTCCAATCCACATGATAAGCATAGTTCCTGCAGTAACAGTCAACATCATAGGAAGCATATATGAAAAAGATGTATCAGGAATAATAGGTGAAGCCCCTGTAGAAAACCTATTTATGAGAAGCATCATTCCATAACTCTGAACAAAAGCCAACGGAACAGTTAAAAACCGTGTATACTGATTTATTTTTTTCTGTCCGATTTCACCTTCTTTTTTCAAGTTCTCGAGAGATGGAACAATCACTGTCAAAAGCTGCATGATAATAGAGGCATTGATATATGGAGTTAACCCCATCAATATAACGGAAAAGTTTTCCATTGCACCACCGGTCAGTAGTGAAAATATCCCAAGTACGCCTTGAGATTTCTGATCCATAAGCTGATGAATAGCCTGGATATCTGCCCCCGGGATAGTGACATGAGCCAAAAGGCGAAAGAGTATCAACATATAAATCGTAAAGAGAATCTGATTTCGTAGACTTTTTGTTTTCCAGATCTGACGTAACTTTTGGAAGATAGCATCCATTTTTGAGAATATTAAAAAATTCCAAGCCACTCTAACAATATTATTGATTAGAGCAAGTATTTTAGTGAAATGCTACTTTTTTTTCGAAGACAAAATAAATGCCTGATCACACTCAGTCAAACTATTACTAGAACGAATTTAACTGAAAGCGTCTACAGCAATAGTTATCAGCATATTCTATTAATCAATATTCGCCACAACTTCATGTCTTTTAGGAACCGGAAATATAAGTGAACTCTGAATAATTTTTTCACTAAACACATTTGTCAATCGGTTATCCCACGTAGTTTTTTGAACATTGGAATCAAACCAATTTTCATATTTATCTCGAGTTATATATTCCACAGTTCCCAATGATTTCATGGATCGATTTTGTGTTTCAATCTCTGTAATCAAATTATCTGAGATTCTCGAAAAAGAAACTGGATGTAAAAGAGGAGTAACATGATTATTTCTGTGTTTTCTTAAAAACTCCTCTAACAAGCTTTTGGCAACAACTTTTTTGTACTGATGCTCAATTAGATAATCTGTGTAATAATATCGTTCTCCTGGTTGAAGCCTCTTCTTTAGTGGAACTTTTTCCCATACAAAATCACGTTCAAAATCATGAATAACTCCGTATTTCTCCACTAAAATTTGTTCCAATGATTGGGGCATGTCGGCTGTATTCTCAAAGAAAAACTGCTTCTTTCCAGCCACAAATGTAATATGCGTCTGAGGCATCGCATATTTTAAGGATGCTACGTATTCTCTATAAAAAGAGTATTCATATACAAACCCCAAAACTCCAACAGGATGTTTTTGAGAATCCAATACATTGTATAGCTGTTGAAAACGATCAATTCGATCTTCTTTTTTATTTAATGCAAGGTTTCGTTCGCGATTAAATTCTTTTTCTTTGATTCTCCATATAAGTGTCAAAAATTTTTGATTCGCCTCCTTTAATTGCAAATCCCAGGCGTTTCCAAATATTAATTTTCCAAATCGAGCCTTAAATAAACGATTAACAAAAAGTGCACATTGATTGGTTGGTCCTTCATCCAAAAATGTTTCAGCTTTGCTTCGAAAAACTGAATAGTTCTGATCATCGGAAATATGGACCTGTATCGGGATATCAGGGATAATTGGAGGATTTTTTTCAGCGGTCAGATTAACTTCTGCAGCAAATGCGGTGGCAATTAGAAATTCAAACATTAGAGCATTATACAATACTTTCTCCAAGAAAGCAAATAAAGTTTGACAGAAAAGGCAAGATAATAGATCAGGATGGAGAATTTACTTGTAATTACTCCAATGACGTACCAGTAAAAAAAACTAAAGTTGTAGTTTTTGCGATTTTCATGGACAACGAAGGCTGATTTATCAGCCAAGGAGTCCAATGAAAATCGCATCTTGACGAAGATCTATCATTTCAGCTTATCTTTTTTATAAAGCCAATTTACAGCATTTACTTGTTGTTTTCATGGTACGGGATTGGAGTATTCAATTACTTTTATGTTGTTTTTATGTTTTAAGTATGATATAATATGGAGATTCGTTGAAAAAAACTTCAATAAATCAAAAACAAATAATTTTTAATCAATTATAAAATGTCACCATCGACACCACAGCAACGACCATCTTCTGATCTAGAATCTGGACGAGTTAACATTAATGATCTAACATATCAACCGGATGGTGATAAGAAAAAAGCTAAAGAAAATTGGACCGACCTAAACAAACTGATAAGTTCGGATGCAATAGAAGTTAGTAATCAGGATCTCGTGGAAGCCATCGACAGTATGAACGAAATAGCGGAAAAACATAAATTAGAATTCCATTTGCCAAGTCATTCTATAACTTCAAAAGAGCATCTCCAAATATTGGTCATCCAAGCTTCTGAACAGTTAATTGAAAAATATAAACTAAAAGGTTTTCTGAAAAAAGAACTAAGAGCTATGCCAACTGATAATCTCATGGAGGATGTAAAAAACATCAGTGAGGTGCTTATGGATGTAAAGAAACCAGAACCTAAGCCAGAGCCTAAACCGAAATCAGGCCCAGAACCCCTTTCGCAAAAAAGCGAAATTCCAGAAGGACTAAAAGAACATGTGAAACCAATAGAAAACCCAAAAGAAAAATTGGGGAAAATTACAGAAATTCTAAATGGTCTTTTTCCGGAGAATATTCACTTCGTACGTCCTCCATTTAAGGATCTGATGACAGCACTAGAAGGGCCACTATCAAAAAAGAATGCTCACCTATGTACACTTCCACGAGCAGAATGGGGAAAACTAAAAGATATGCCAAAAGATATACCAGTCGTACTTACAGATAATATTAGAAAGAGTTTGGAAGATGATGCATTGATCACTCCAGAGGCTGCAGATAGTATTATGAAAGTACTGAGTGGATCAGAAGCACCAGCTCCAACTTCTCAACCAGAACCAGATCATGAGCCAAAACCGGAACCTAAACCTAAACCTAAACCAGATACTGAACCTGAAGGACCAACAAAAATTCCTGCAGGTCTAAAAGAAACCATGACTATGGTTGAAGATCTGGATGAAAAATTAGAAAGTATTGGAGAATTACTAGAAGGTATATTAACTGAAAAAGAAATTGCATCAATAATCAAAACACTAAAAGCACCCCTTTCAAAAGCAAATGCTCATCTATCTACACTCCCTAGAGACCAATGGGACAAACTCAAAGATATTCCAAAAGATATTCCGGTAGTTCTAACTGAAAACATCAAAAAGAAACTATTGGAAAACCAAAAGATCGACACTCAGACAGCTGAGAATGTAGTCAATATTTTACTTGAAAAGGAGGTAGTAGAAAAACCTAAATCTGAATTTGAGAAAACATTTGGAAAAGATGTAAGATTGTTTGCAAATAAGTCCGAAGGAATAGATCTTCAAAATATGGGAAGAAATTCTGGTGAGTTTAAAAATATCGTATTTACTAGTGCAGAAAAAAATCCTAATGGAAAACGATGGTATACTTTCGATTTTAAAGGAAGTAAATATGAAGGAGAATTTAATCCAAAAACAAAAGCATTGATGGTTTCTAAAGAAAAAGCCCCTGAAAAATCTAAATCAGATTTTGAAAAAATATTTGGGGAAAATGTAAAATTTATTGAGGCAATGAGACCCGGAGTAGATCTGAGTGACATGATGGATAACTTGAGTGAGTTTAAGGATATTCAACTTATATCCCAGGAGAAAACTATAGATGGAGTCGCTTTATATTCCTTTGATTTTAGAGGCGGACAATATATTGTAAATTTCAAGCCACTGTCAAAAACTCTGGATATATTTGTTGACCAAACGTATGAGGTACCAAAACCAAATGATAATAACTTGTCTCCAGCAGCACAATCTCTCGTGGATCGTTTTAACCAAGCACCAGTAAGCGAATACCCTGATGACAATCCAGACAACGTAGCTCAGGCTGTAGAAGCTCCAAACGAATTTGCCGAATTATCTATGATTGATTCCGTTACTTTTGGAACCATTGCACGAGAAGGTGTGGATCTAAAAGGTATCATGAAAAATCCAAAAGGTATTAAAAATATACAATTAACTTACGGAGGAGGAGAGATGCAAGCTTTTGAATTTAATTTTGGTAAAAAGACATATGAAGGAGTTGTTGATAAATCAAATGGAAAACTTCATGTTTTTCAGAAAGAAAAATTTGATGGTGCATTATTTATGCGTTTAATCCTAACCGACTATGGATCTATAAGAGGGCAATTGGAAGACCCATATAGTCCGCTTGGAAATGCAAAGAAAAAGTAATATTCGATTACTAGTGAAATAAATAAAATGGCAATAAATAATCGACCAACTGAAGTCTCCAATTCTCATGAAAATATAAATGAGATAACTGAGGTACCTTCAGGTGAACCAACTGCTCTGGAGGAAGCAAAAGTAGCATCTAAGAAAGATTGGGGAGAATTTGAAATGAATAATGATTTGATAGGAGAAAGTGCATTAAAAAGTGCACAGTTGAATTCAAGAGATGTTTTAGAAAAAAAAATGATAGTGCAAAAAAATTAATACAAAAACAGAAACTATAGAGATAATACTAAATTAGCAAGTCTAAAATCAAATGTGGCTGCTTAAAATTAAACAAATGCAAGACCTCGGTACCAAGCTAAATCCCATCACAAAAGTACGTCTTTTTCAAGAGATTAAGAAGATTGTGTTTACGCGTCTAGATAAAAATTCAATTTCACCAGAAAGATCAAATAAGATATTAGCCTATCTAAAAAAACACATTGTTGCCATAAATACTCCCAAAGAAGCAAAGAAATTTTATATGAATATAGGAACTGATTTTTCAGAACTATTACCGATCAAGACTAAATTTGAAATCGAAGAAAAAGAAAAAATGCATAGAGTTTTGGTGGTGATTTTAGATGCCGTACTAGAAAAATATGATTTTGAGTTTGCTACACGAATCATGGAGGAAGTGGAAGCTATTGAAGAAAAAAAAGGGAGAACAATCGAGGATTTAGCTCGGGAAATTCCTGAGGAGTTTAATGCAGCAGTAGCACAGGTTCAAAATGAAAAGTGATTTATAGAAGCAAGACTATTAATTGCCAGGAAAATAAGTTTTATTATTCTGCACTCAAGTAGCGGATAATTTTACTTTTATGATTCAAAAAAAAATAGTGCAATATGGTCCAATCGACCTTGTTATGAGTTCAAAAATAATTGATAGCCGTGACTCGGCTAGTCTCTTTATAAAACTTTCCCAAAACCATAAATACAAAATGCTTTTAGAATCAAAGGATGTTTCCCCAATTTATGGAAGAATGAGTCTGATTGGAATTGATCCTATTATTCATCTCAAAGGAAAGGAGGAGAACTTTAAAATTACATCATTGAATTCAAGAGGGAAAATATTTATAGAGTATTTAGCTAAAGAATTATCAAAAAAAAATAGCAGAATCCAAGTAAATAATGGAATTATTCAGGGAGTGATTCACAGTGAAACGTCAGTATTGGATGAATCTTCACGTTCTCAAAAGAAAAATATAGCTCAGGTGATCAGGTTATTTTTAACGAAATTTAAATCCCCGGAGAAAACAATGATGGGATTATACGGAGCATTTTCTTATGATTTTATTCGGCTTTTTGAAAACATAAATAATAATTTACCTAAAAATGATATTCCGGATTTTAATTTATTTTTGTACGATACTTTCATAAAAATCGACCACATAAAAGAAAAATCTGAGATTATCTGTTTTCGCAATAGTAACGAAGAGGGAATATCTACAATAAATTCGATTTGCAATGTGCTCAATACACCGATGCCACAAATATTACCTGCCGTAGTTAAAAATCAAAAGTTTGAATTTGCAAAAACAGATTATGAAAGTATGGTACAGAGAACCAGAGAGTATATAACTGAAGGAGAAATTTTTGAAGCGGTGTTAGCAAATAATTTGGAGGCTGATTTTGAAGGTGATGCACTAGACTTGTATCTGAAATACCGAGAAGCGAATCCATCTCCTTACATGTTTTATCTTGACTTTGGTGACGAACAATTGGTTGGCGCTTCACCAGAAATGATGACCCGTTGTGAAAACGGAATCGTTAATTTACGTCCCATATCCGGGACAAATAAACGAGGGAAGAACTCAATAGAAGATCACGAAAATATGCTAGAATTGCTCAACAGTAAAAAAGAAAGAGCTGAATTAGACATGCTCGTTGATCTTGGGCGAAACGATCTAACTCGTGTTTGTGAACCCAATATTAAAATATCAGATTACAGATTTGTAGAAAAGTATTCCAAAGTCATGCATACTGTTACTCATTTGGAAGGGAGAATTCGTTCGGAATGCACGGCATTTGATGCACTGGTGAGTACATTGAACAATGGGACTCTTACCGGAGCCCCAAAAGTTCGAGCTATGCAAATAATTGAGCAACTTGAAACTCAGAGAAGGGGGTATTATGGGGGGGCTGTCGGATATCTGACATTTGGAGGGGATATGGATACTTGCATCACTATTCGTACTGCACATATCAAAGGAAACAAACTTTCATTGTCAGCAGGAGCCACGCTGGTATACGATTCTGATCCTACATCAGAGTACGAAGAAACTATGAATAAAGCAGCGGCATTTTTATCAATTATATGTAAATAATGAAAAAAGAAGTAAATATTTTAAAATCATTTCGTCAAGATGCCATCGTGTTTATCGATGGGGCGAACTTGTTTTATGCACAAAGATCACTAAAAATAAAAATCGATTATCAAAAATTATATGATTTTTTGTATCAATATCCAAGAATTATAGAAATTAGAATATATTTGGCTTTTGATCATCGATCAGAGAAAGAAAAACAGTTCTTAACTGATTTAAGAAAAATTGGTTATAATGTTATCTGCAAGGAACTTAAAGTCATACAAAAAAAGGGGAAAAAGATAATTCATAAGGGGAATTTAGATATTGAGTTAGCATTAGATGCTTTTGAGATTCAACAAAAATATAGAACTATGGTTCTTTTTTCTGGAGATAGTGATTTTGCTACATTATTAAATAGACTCAAAAATAAGAAAAAACGAAATATTGTGGTTTCAGTTAGGGGGCATATTTCGAAAGAGCTTTTTAATATTTCCCATAAATATATCGACATTAAATCAATAAAGGAAAGCATAAAAAAATCCCAACCGAAGTTGGGATCGTGTCATCCCAAGGCAAAACCTTGAGGGGGTAAAATAAACCAGAATCTGGTAACTTTATTATATCTAATCACATCATGAAAGTCAACCAAAAATTTAAACGTATTCTCGTTATCGATAACTTCGATTCATTTACCTATAATCTGGTAGATTACTTCCGTCAGTTGGATTGTGAAGTGACCGTATATCGAAACGATGTGTCGGTTGAAAAAATTAGAGAGGTAAATCCTGATCTATTAGTCCTGTCACCGGGGCCGTCTGTTCCAAAAAACGCAGGGAATTTAATGGCAATAATTGATGAATATCATCAAAAATATCCGATATTTGGAGTGTGTCTAGGGCACGAAGCTTTTATCGAATACTTCGGAGGCAGCTTAAAACTAGTGGATCCGGTACATGGCAAATCGTCCTCAATTTCACATGATGAGAAGACTATATTTGCAGGACTGGATAATCCATTTCTTGGGGGGAGATATCACTCACTTGCAGCAGATCAAGTGCCAAACTGTTTAGAAATCTCGTCAACATGTGGTGATATTGTGATGGGGATTAGGCATCGAACTTTACCAATTGAAGGGGTTCAGTTTCATCCGGAGTCTATTTTATCCATGAAGGGAGAAAATGGATTTCGAATGGTGAAAAATGTGATTATGCAAGGAGTAGGAAATGTTTAAGGGATAAAAATTAAATAGGCTAATCAAGTTCGCTCAAGATTTATGTTAGATTTGGAAGATGTTTTGCGTGAAAAATGGGAGGCGTGGCCAATCCCACTCCGAGTATTTTTTGCGTGAAAATCTTTCAAAGATGACATGAAGATTGAGATGAAATTGGCTAGTTTATTTGATTTTTATTCCTAAGCAAACTAAAAACAAGGGTTTAACAATCTGATTGTCACTCCCCTAAAGAAGAAAAGTTAAGTCATAAAAGAATACCTATTTTCCCATTTCCTTATTTTTAAATACTAAGCCCTTATAAATCCATACCTTCACTCCGATAGTCCCATAAGTTGTTTCAGATCTTGCCCCGGCGTATTCAATATTCGCTCTCAAAGTATGAAGTGGTACAGTTCCAAAACTATAATGTTCTTTTCTGGCAATGTCTACTCCATTTAGACGTCCGCTGACACTGATCTTTACTCCTTTTACACCGCCCTCTCTCGCTCGATCAACAGCCATCTTTACCACACGACGATACGGAAACCTTCTAGAAATCTGATCTGCTACATTTAGAGCTATCAACTGTGCATTTGTATCGGGCTTTCTGATTTCTTGAACAGAGATATCAAAATTTTGATCGTATTGCTGCTTTAGTTCTTTGTTTAATATCTCGATATTATCACCACCACGACCAATAATTCCTCCTGGTTTACCACAATAGATAATAATTGAATTCTTACCAACATGTCGGTTAATCTCAATTTTTGCTATTCCGGCTTTTTCACATTTTTGCATTAAAAATTTACGAATAGCTACATCTTGGAGAAATTTTGCGGCATACCCCCTCTTGTCATACCAGAGAGAATCCCATGTACGAGTAATACCTATACGCAACGCATGTGGATGAATTTTTTTTCCCATTTAATAATTTAATTTTTAGTATACAAAATAACTGACCTCATTTACTTTTGTTCCAATTCAATAGTTATGTTTGAAGTGGGCTTTCGGAGAGGTAAAGCTCTTCCTCGTGCTGAAGGTAAAAACCTCTTATAATAAGGCCCCCTGTTTACTATAATAGTTTTGATTCTTAGGTCCTCTTGTTTATATCCATCGTTTGATTCCGCATTTGCAGCAGCTGAATGTAACACTTTGTACAAAATCTTTGCTGCTTTTTTAGGCATAAACTTCAACATTTGTAGTGCTTCCAATACGTCCTTTTGACGAACCATACCAGCTACTAAATTAGCTTTTTGCTGTGATATTCGATGTTTTCGGAGATGTGCTATCATAATGTCTTGAATTACAGATAATACTGAGATCTAGAATATTGAATGAAAGCAGTTGGTATTTCATTCTAACAAACTACAATGGTTATTTTGCCAATTTCCCTCCATGGCCTCGAAATTTACGAGTTGGCGAAAATTCTCCCAACTTGTGTCCGACCATAGAATCAGTGCAAAACACCGGGATATGTTCTTTTCCATTGTGCACCCCAAAAGTCTGACCTACAAACTCAGGAGATATCGTGCAAGAACGAGACCAGGTTTTGATAACCTTTTTGTTTCCCGCTTCGACCATTGCCTGAACTTTTTTTACAAGTCGAGGATCTACATACGGACCTTTTTTGGATGATCTTGCCATAATAAAAATTCCTTAAATTCACAAATCGAACCGAATAGTATTTCTTTTATAAGTCCTGTCAAATGAATTATGAATCGATTTATTTCGTCTCAGATATTGCAATAGCACTTTATTTTATTTTAATAAATCTATCCCACCACTCGAAAAAGGATTGCATCGGAGTATTCTCCAAATAAGTCGTGGAAGACCAAAAACAAACCCATATTTTTGTAAAGATTGAATAGCGTACTGAGAACAAGATGGATAATACCTACACCCACAAAAAGGGAGACTTTTTCCCATTTTTGAATGATCTGGTGATAATATTTTTTGATATAACCGGATCCCCTGAATGCAAATAAGGGTAAATACTTTGTCAGGAAAAGATAGTACTATTATTATAGTTTGTCTCATTATTTAATACTTTTCTTTTTTAGGCTCCACTGGACAGGAAATATTTCACTAATTCCTCTGCAGAAGAATCCTCCGGAGCTGAAGCTAAAACTTGCTTTATTGTTTGGTGATCATATCCCAGATTTTCCAGTGCATCAGAAGCCTCCATCGTAGCAGGATTTTGCCGGGGAGCACCTTCTGCAGAACCCGAAAGATCGATCTTTCCCCTGAGCTCCACTATCAGTCGTTCAGCTTTTTTCTTTCCCAATCCTGGAATCTTGGTCAAAAATGCAACATCTCCTTCTTCGACTGCAGTCAAAAAGTGCTGAGGAGGAACTGATACCATTTCCAATGCCATCTTGGGTCCGATTCCGGAAACACTGAGTAGTTTTTGGAAAAGAATTTTTTCGTCTCGAACCCCAAATCCATACAGAGAAATCTCCGTTTCGCGCACAATCATCAACACCTCTGCTTCCATTTCGCTTCCTTCTTGAACCGAAGCCAATAATGTCCCTGCCGGAAAAATCGAATATCCTACTCCACCACTCGTGAGAATAAGAATTTCTTTGGGGGAAATAATAGTGACTTTTCCTTTTAAATATCCGATCATTAAATAAATAGTAATGAATAATGAATAATGATCAATGAATAATTGAAATCAAGAGTTCACTAAAAAGGTATAAAAAAATCCCCCCTTCTTCGTATATGGTGAATCAGGGGGGGGGGTAATGGATGACTTGCAAATTTGGTTCAGCTTTTGTCCTCCTTTGCCTGGACAGCCTGTCCAGCTCCGTCAGGTGTCGACGATGAGGGACGACTATAGTTTGGAGGAAGGGCTACTTGTCGTTTTTTGGACTTCTCAGGAGGAGTTACTCCTGTTGCTTTATTCATGATGTTCATAGCTCCTTTGATCAGAGCTTTAGCGTCTTCACTATTTTTCAATTCCAGAGCCGCATTGACAAACGCATCATGGATCTCGATCCGATTACCTGGGTTACTTGCCATAAGATCCCCAAGCAAAGTGATACTAAACTTTTGGAAAGCATTGTGTTGTATTGCATCTTCCAAGCATTTAATTTGTTTACTCGGATTCAGATCAAGAATCGATATAGATCTATTCACCAATCCATCTAGTACCTCCCAGTCGGGTTCGGTGTATGATATTATTACTTTTTCTTTCCAGGAGTAATTCCACATCCTGGGGGTCAGTATTTCCAAAAGTAGGAAGGAGACAACAAAAGCAGTCAGTACAATGCCAATCGATATGAGAATCTCCTGTGTAAGATCAAATTTGGATAAGAGAACCCAATCCTCAATCATACGAAGGTGAGTGGGGACCTTGAAGTAGGCCACAGGATACATTGCTAAAAAAATCAACAACAATGCAAGCCCTCGGAAACCATAAAACTTCAATGTTTGCCAGATTGTTTTTTTTCGAAGTGTCTTCCCAATGAATATTAGGAGTATTCCTACAATGGTTATGATTACTCCATCATGAACCTCTTGAGTTATCATCCCAACAAATGGAACGACTGTCTGGTATTCTCCTTTTAATTTGAGTGTTTGTCCCACTATCTGAATTCCCAACAATATTGTGGGAAGCCCAAGAATGGAAATGAGTACTGCGAAACCTATCCGAATAATTGACATGCTGATACCATTCCTTTCAAACAACTATGAGTTGAACGACGATGTAATGTAAAAGAACCAATGCAAGTCACTTCATCAGAGACAAGCATCAGTCACAGTGGTGAAATCACCAAAAAGATGATGCTGTCATCTTTTGAGTGCGTGTTTAGTAATTTGATTTTCTCAGAAAGTCAAATTATTTTTTTATGCAATATTAATGAGAAAAACTCATACCCCTTCTCCAGAATAAGTAAGAGACACGATGGTCTTTACTATGACATATGAAAAAATAATCACCCCCAATCCTACTGCCGCCCAAATAAACCCTTTTTTAGCATTTCCAAGCTCTGAATCATCACCCCCCTGAAGCACTAATTTACCGGCATTAAAAACAACAAAAAACACGGCTATTACCCCGGCTAAATACACCACAACATTTATAATTTTTTGAGTTACGGTTGTCACAGATTTGGTGCTATCTCGATACTTATCATGTGTTCCGGGCATAAACCCAGGAGTTCCAGCCCCTGTACCATGACGTCCCAGAGCATCTTTTAAAGAAAAAGCTGATACGGTATCATTTGAAATAAAAAAACATCCGATTGATAATATCAAAGCCATGAGCATAACTACTATTCGCATTTTTTTAGAATTAATAAGTTAATGAATAAACACTGATTATAATTCAGCTAGTATTACAACGTAATTTTTGCCATATTGTTTCGCACAACATAGGACAAGTGGTATAAAAAAAGTAGAATTTCTTATTTTTTTTTCCTTTTTGAGTGACATAATTTTCCATTTCATTTATCCATTTTCTCATGTTTTTGTATGGCCCTTCAAATACTTTTGTCAGGAAAGTTCCAGAGATAGTAGTCATCTCTGCCCCAGGTACATCTCGCGTTGTGGCAATATATAAATCACTTCCCCAGAGAGATTTCTCATCAGAAAGCATTAGTGGTTTTGGAGTAAGTGCTTGAGCGGCTACAATTTTTTCTAGACTTCTGATTATTACTTTTTCAAAATTAAGTGGAATATGCAAAAAACTCGTTACGTGGTCTTTAAGAAATAATTTATTTTTCCAAGTAATTTCCTTTTCGTCCCATGGTATAGGATCAAATTTCGGACAACATCCTGTTTCTGCATTCGGATAGAGTTTTTTTATTTTGTTTGTCATGTTTGTAAAACAATATACAATTTAATTTGATAAATTGATTCTAGTTTCTGAAAACCAGAGTGTCAAAAAAACACGTATCAACGTCTAGACTTGATTTTTTGACATTGGAGATGTTAAAACTAAAATCCTACTCTGCAGTTCATGATAGTTTGATTTTTACGCAGATAATAGTTCCCGTAGTTTAATGGAAAAACGATCCCCTCCTAAGGGATAGATGTAGGTTCGATTCCTGCCGGGAATACCATTTTTATGTCTTCTTATAAAACGCTGAATGGCGTTTTTTTGTTAACCCAAGTTCGACAAAGGATTTGTCAAACTTGACAAATTTTGGGGTTCAAAA
>CAZQFO010000017.1:0-21669 GCA_964592695.1 uncultured Candidatus Peribacteria bacterium | reverse complement strand
GTACCAGTAAAAAAAACTAAAGTTGTAGTTTTTGCGATTTTCATGGACGACGAAGACTGATTTATCAGCCAAGGAGTCCAATGAAAATCGCATCTTGGCGAAGATCTATCATTTTAGCTTATCTTTTTTATAGAGCCAATTTACAGAATTTACTTATTGTTTTCATGGTACGGAATTGGCCATTATTATTCTTGTATTCTACTAATAAATATGATATAATAAAAGGAATATTCAATTCCATGGAAACCCTAAAATCAATTTGGAGTAATATAGTCACTGTTTATAGCTTTATGAGCTGGTGGCAATGGATACTATTGGTTGTTTTTATTCTTTTCCTAAAAGGACTTGCTCGCTATATTTATCGACGTCGAGAAAATGCAAAATTGATCCATATGCAAGTCACACTTCCTCGAGCTGATTCGAAACTGGACCAAGAAAAAAGAACAGAAAAAGATTTCCGAGAACAGATTGGAAAAGCTGAACAATTTTTTAGAGCATTACATGAAACCCGAGAACTAAATTTGTACAACATAATGTACAAGCGATGGATCTGGAACAAGCCACATCTATCATTTGAATTACAATTTGATGAACGCGAATTAAAATTTGTTGTAGTTTGTGACCCATACTACCAAAAAATAATCGATAAGCAAATCACTTCATTTTATCAAGCAGCAGAAATTGAAATTCTAAAACCTGAACAACAATTGAATTTAAAATCAGAAGGATTAAACCTCAATGGCTATTTTATGTATACAAAAAAGCAATTTTGGTTCCCGGTACAAACATATAAAAAAATCGAAGATGATCCTCTAAACGATTTAGCAAATGCTTTTTCAAAATTAGACAAAACAGAAAAATCAGCTATTCAATTCATATTGCATCCAATATCAAACAAATGGCAAAAAAAAGCAGAAAAAATCGCCACTCGTCTTTATAAAGATAAAGATGCCCCATCTGGAATCTTCGCCATTCCAGTTCTAGGATTTATATTGAGACTAATTTTTCTTCCATTTAAAATACTTATTAGAGGTTACGATCAAAAAACAGATACACTAATGGACGATGACTCAGACAGTGGGGGAATGGTACGAATGCTTGCCAGCAAAGAAGAAACATATAAATCCATGGGAGAAAAAGCATCTCAATCAGGATTTGAAACAACTATAAGAGTTCTTGCTGCATCTCCTGACAAAGATCGAGTCAGAGAAATATTAGATGGAATATTCGTAGCCTTCAACGTATTTAAAGCAAAAGGTTCAAATGAATTTGAAAACAGAAGAATTATTCCAATAAATTTTATAAATAGACCAATTATATACCATAACTTCAAGTATAGGTTACCACCATTTTTAGAAAAAAAGAATCTTCTTTGTTCTGAAGAATTATCAACACTATTTCACTTTCCGGATTCCAGATACAATAGAATTCCAACTATCAAATGGCTAACATACAAAGTACTGCCTCCTCCAATTAATTTACCAAAAGAGGGGATAGTACTTGGTAATTCTGTATATAGAGGAATAGTTAAACCAGTACAATTTTTAAGAGATGATAGAACTCGACACTGCTATGTAATCGGAAAATCAGGTTCTGGTAAATCTGTATTACTCTGGAATATGGCAGTTCAGGATATCCAAATGGGAGAAGGAGCCTGCATCATAGATCCTCATGGAGATTTAGTAGAAGATATTGCAGCCTGTATCCCAAAAGAAAGAGCAAAAGATGTGATTTATTTTGATCCGGGAGACCTTGAACGCCCAATAGGATTAAACATCCTAGAAGCAAAAACAGCAGAAGAAAAAGACCGTGCCAGCCTCGATGCAATGGAAATATTTATCAAGCTATTTGGTAATGAAATTTTTGGCCCCAGAATCCAACACTATTTCCGAAACGGATGCCTAACTCTTATGGACGATGAAGAAGAAGGAGCTACATTAATCGATATCCCAAGATTATTCATCGATGATGATTATCAAAAATACAAAGTTGCAAAAGTAAAAAATGTAATGGTTCGAGCATTTTGGGAAAATGAAATGGCAAACACCGGAGAAAGAGAAAAACAAGAAATGATCCCATATTTTACATCAAAATTCGGTCCATTTATTACCAACACCACAATGAGAAATATTATTGGGCAGACAAAGTCTGCATTCAACTTCAGAGAGGCTATGGATAATCAAAAAGTAGTTCTGATAAATTTATCTAAAGGAAAAATTGGGTCAATAAATGCACAACTTTTGGGACTAATTGCAGTAGCTCGAATTAATATGGCCGCAATGGGAAGACATGATATTCCAAAAGAAGAAAGAAAAGACTTTTATTTTTATGTTGATGAATTTCAAAATTTTGCAACAGATACATTCGCTGGAATATTATCAGAAGCCAGGAAATACAGATTAAACTTGACCATGGCCCACCAGTACATTGCACAGTTAAGTGAAGGGTCTAGTGGAGGAGGAGGATCTGACACAAAAATCCGTGATGCAGTTTTTGGTAATGTAGGATCTATGATGAGTTTTAAAGTAGGAGCTGATGATGCAGAATACCTAGAAAAAGAATACGCCCCAACTTTGTCCCAACAAGACATTCTTAGTATAGCAAATTATAAAGCCTATATTAAATTAAACATTAATAATACAACCTCTCGTCCATTTTCTATGGAAACAATTTATGATCCCTCTATGAAAAAAGCTCCAGTCGCTGAAGTAATAAAAAAATTCTCACGTATGCGATTTGGAAGAAAAAAATCGTTTGTAGATAAAGAGATTGAAGCTAGAATGGGAGTCGGAAAAAACAAAAAAGAAGAAGAATCTCCAACAACAGAAAGCCCAGAAAACACACCTCCTGCCCCTACAGAGGAACTGTCAAATAAACCGGCTGATACCACCAATCTCAATTCAGAAGAATCCTAACCAAAAATATTATTTATCCGGACCATCCAAAAATGCTCCTAATTCATATGTTTCAGATGCACGAAACACCTCTTCATCGTTATCAAAAATAATAATAGTTGGAGCTGCTGAAACATTAAATTCCTTAATCTTATCAGTAAATTCAAGATTATTTTCATCCAAAATAATACCACCAAACTGAACTTTATCTACTACAAATGATTTAAACTCTGGACATTTAGGACATCTCGTCGTTGTAAAAAGAACGTAATTCATAAGAAATTAAAAAAATGATACCAAAACTAATAACACACCTAACCCCATAATACCAAGACCAGCTTTTGATAACAATTTTTCAAATTGCTTTATCATTTTTTTAGAAAAACCCATAATTTCACTGGGAAAAAGTATCAAAGAAAGAGCTTTAATCAAAGCCAAATAAGCAAATATTGAAACAATAAAATTATTACTAAAAGACCTCCAGGTCACTCCAACAACAACTAAAATTAATAGTCCTAAAATAAAAGCCAACCAAGCCCCTATATAAATAAACGCAGGACTCTTAACGAAATCATCCATAATTTTCTTGAAATTCGATGGAGATTTAAAAATCGAGAACCCAATCGAAGCAATAATTAAACCAATACAAAAGAGAATAAAATTTGAAGGAGACATGTTTTTATTTATTTAATTATTAATAATAAAACCCATTTAATTCTGATCTAAAATCAAAATAAACACAAGTATTTTCTTAAAAACTCAAATTACTTTTCGAATATTATCTAACTGTTTTGCACTAATGACCTTCATAAGCTCTTCATCAGACGCCTTTCTGATCCCAGCCACTGATCCAAAAACTTTCAATAATCTTTTTTTAGAAGATGGACCGATTCCTGAAACTTCATCTAATACGGATTTGACCAAACTTTTATCCCTAAGACTTCGATTAAATGAAATTGCAAACCTATGTGCTTCATCTCGAATACGCTGTAACAATTTCAGAGCAGGGGAGTCATGAGATATAAAAATTGGCTCCGAACTACCAGGTCGATAGATCAACTCTTCTTTTTTAGCCAAAGCTATAATTTGAACCTGAGGATCAAAAGTACCAGGAAATTTAAATTTTTTTACCGCTTTCATTACAGATGATAATTGACCTTGCCCTCCATCAATAATGACAAGATCTGGAATCTTTTCTAATGCCCGAATACGATTATCAGAAGTTTTTTGAGAATCTCTATCTTTAGGATTTTGACCATCTTTCGAATCAGAACCAATTTCAATTTTTGCAAATCTGCGTGTTAATATCTCCTCCATCGAAGCAAAATCATCAATTTTCCCATCCGGTAATGTTTTCACCTTATATCTACGATACTCGGATTTCTTTGGCTGCCCATCCATAAAAACCACCTGAGAAGCAACTGTATGAGCCCCTCCCAAATGAGAAATATCATAACACTCCATCCGTCTCAAAGGATTCATTAGATTTAAAATATTTGCGAGTTCTGGAACTGCGTTTTTGTCCTCTTTTTTATGCATCCATTCAATTTCCATCTTTGCAGCATAATTTGCTGCATTTTTTTGAGCCATATCCATAACTGATTTTTTTACACCTTTCTTTGGATTTTTAATATCAATTTTAACGTTGTTAAAATACGTGCTGGACAAAAAATTGACAATTTCACTATCATTTAAAATATCAATTGGAACACATATTTCACGAGGAGGGGAGTCAACCTTCTCATAAAACTGAATACAAAACTGCTGAATAATTTCTTCATCTGTACTATCCCCTTCACACTGAAACTCCATTTCATTTTGATCCAAAAATCTACCATTACGAAAAACAATTCGAACAAAAAATAAACCATAATCTTTTCTGGAAAAATGAATAAAATCACGATCAATATTATCATCCAATTGAACTGACTGTTTTTCAGTAGAAACTTCTATGGATTGAATCAAATCCCTTATTTTAGCTGCCGCCTCAAAATTTTTATCCTCAGCAAACCCCAACATTTTCGCTTGCAATCCACTAATAACATTTTTTGTATTCCCCTGTAAAAACTGTCTCATAGAATCAACATCTTTTTGGTATTCCTCTGGTGATATATGAGCCACACAGGGAGCCGCACATTTTTTTATATGATAATCGAGACAGGGGATCTTACGTTTTTCTGGATTAGAAGTAATTTTTATATTTGTAGACAACCCCCTCCCATCTGTTTGATTTTTATCCAAAGATTCTGCCATTTTTTTAGATGACATTTTATCATGTTTGCATCTATTTTTACAAGATGATCCAATATTCATATCAAGACGACACGTCCTTATTCTAAAAATTTTCTGACAAAACTGGATTGTATTACGAAATTTAGTTGCAGAAGTCTTGGGACCAATATAAATACTCCCATCTCGTACAATTTTTCGAGTAGTTTCTATTCTCGGAAACACTTCATTTGTAATTCTTAAATAAAGAAAATTTTTATCATCTCGCAAGAGAATGTTGTACTTAGGCCGAAACTCCTTAATCAAATTGTTCTCCAAAAGCAATGCTTCCATTTCAGAATGCACAATCCTCGTTTCGATCTTAAAAATTGTTTTAACTAATTTTTCAGTTTTGGGAGATTTCTTTGTTTTTTGAAAATACGAACTAACACGTTTACGTAAGTTCTTTGCTTTGCCTACGTAGAGGAGTTTATCATTTTTATCAAAAAAAAGATAACATCCGGGATCCTTAGAAATATCTTTAGATACAAATTGAAATTTAATTTTCACATCCTTCATAGTCATAGTGTAAATAATCCAAAATAATTATAAAGACTTTTTATTTTGTGGAATAAAAACTTTTGCATACAAAAAAAATAGATACACTTCAAACAGATTTTTAAATTTTAATTTTTGCATTTTAAATTAACTTCCCATGTACTTATTCTTCGACACAGAAACCACCGGACTTCCAAAAAATTGGCGTGCCCCCGTATCAGACGTAGACAATTGGCCAAGACTAGTACAACTAGCCTGGCAAATTTATGATAAAGAGGGAAACAATCTATCAAAACATGATTTCATCATTAAACCAGAAGGCTTCACAATCCCATCTGAAGCCTCAAGTGTACATGGTATATCTACAGAAAGAGCAATGTCAGAAGGACATGACCTAAAAGAAATACTACAACAATTTGCTAAATCTATTGAACCAGCTGAAACTCTAGTAGCTCACAATATGAGCTTCGATGAAAAAATTGCAGGAGCAGAATTTCTCCGTACAGGAATTAAAACAGATCTTTTTCACACAGCAAAAATGTGCACAAAAGACGCCTCAACCGATTACTGTAAAATCCCCGGACCTTACGGATACAAATGGCCAAAATTATCTGAATTACATATTAAGTTATTTGGAGAAGATTTCGATGAAGCCCATGACGCATCAGTGGATGTGGAAGCATGCGTGCGATGCTTTTTTGAACTTAAGAAGTTGGGGGTGATTGATTAGGGCTTGAGAAAAAATAAGTTTGTATTAAAAAATTAAATCAGCCAAATGCGTACTTTTTTTCCAATTTTCATAATCCTAATTGCTTACAGTTTTCTAGTAGCCCTCCTTTATTTTACCCAAACATCACACATCTTTTTTCCTACACGAGAATATTCACCTCCTCCTTCTCAACTAAACATTGAAGAAGTATATTTCGAAACAACAGACAAAGTAAAACTTCATGGCTGGTGGATGAAAACTGAAAATGCAAAAAAAACAGTTTTATTTTTTCACGGAAACGCAGGAAACCTCTCGCATCGTGAATGGCAAATGGAAATATTTCGAGAATTAGAATTAAATGCATTAATCTTCGATTACCGAGGATATGGAAAAAGTTTAGGAAAAATAAAAACTGAACAGGATTTATATCAAGATGGAGAAGGGGCATGGACATTTTTAACAAAAGAAAAAAATATTACACCTGAAAGTATCATTATATGGGGACGATCTGTCGGAGGAGGAATCGCAGTTGATTTAGCACAAGAGAAGGGGATTAACGCTTTAATTTTAGAATCAACATTTTATTCAATGCGAGAAGTGGCACAAAAACATTACTGGTATATGCCAATAGGATTATTATTAAAATATCAATTTGCAAGTGGCAAAAAAATAAAAAATGTTCATGCCCAAATTTTAATTATCCATAGCCCAGAAGATGAAGTTATTCCATTTGAACAAGGGAAAAAACTATTTGATTTCACAAATGAACCAAAAGAATTTTTACAGATTTCAGGGGGACACAATGACGGAATAAGTCAATCATACGATCAATATATCGTAAAATTGCGAGACTTCTTGTTAAGATCCTAGAAAAAAATATTACTCACAATCACAAAAAAAAATCCCGCCAGAGCCTTAATCATACCAAGGATGGCGGAAACAAGTTCTCCTACAAAGACTGAATTACATGACCAAATCTAAAATCACTGATTGGCCTTTTGCTCGATGACAGTGAGCAATGCCACGATATTTTCGCTCAGAGGAGCAATGGTACTGTTAAGTCTCTCTGCTTCCACTGTTTGCCCCTGTTGCTGAAGTTCGATAATACGACGAACAGTCTTGTGCAGTTTTTCGTGTTCTCTGTCCAAACCACCCATTTCCGAAATATACGCGTACTGCTCTCCCTCCTCTCCATAACGCCACTGTCCCAGCTTGCACTTCCTATGATTGGAAGCCTCATCTGGCGTAAGCGCTTTTTCTCCAGCCAAAAATTCATTCAATTTCACCACCCAAGCCCGATGCGCAATCTTGGCAAATTCCAAATCAACAACCCTTCTTCTCCTTTTCTTCACCTGCTGACCGATTTGAAACCGATCAATCAAATCCTGTTGATCATCCGCACTTCCCGAAAGTTTTCTTGCTGCATCCACCACCTCCTCAGAAGCATTAGCATTGTTCTGCACCACCTGTCGAAGGCTTTGCAACAAATGATCAACCTCGGTAATCTGAGCACTCTGCTCCTCACTCGACTCAGAGATTCTCTGAATCAATTGAGTGGTTTCTTCAATTTGTGCAAGAAGATCATCCAGAGAGATCCCAGCCTGCTGTGAGATTTTAACACTACTAGAAGAAAGGGTTGTAATTTCTCCAGCAGCTGACTGGCTTCTTTCCTCCAATTTTCTCACTTCCGCCGCCACCACAGCAAATCCCTTTCCATGTTCACCAGCCCGTGCAGCTTCAATAGCAGCATTCAAAGCCAACAAATTGGTTTGCCGAGCAATTTCTTCAATAATGCTGATTTTACTCGCGATTTCTCCCATTTGACGTATAGTCAGAGATACCGCTTCTTTTGTTTCTCCAGCTTGCCCTCCAACACTTTTAGCTCTTTTTTCCGCCTGCTGAGCATCCTCTGAATTTTTTGCCGCATTTTTGGCTACATTGCCAATAGACTGTGCCGTATCCTGAATGGACGATCCTTGTTCGATAGCCCCCTGAGACAGTTTTTGTGCAGCATATGATAACCCCTCATTTCCCTCCATAATTTCTTGAGAATTTTTATCCATACTTTTCATGATGCTTCTCAACATCTCCTGGAGCTTCCTCACCGACTCAAAATAACTACCCAGTTCGTCAGTACGAAACTGGTGACAAGAGATCGTCAAGTCCCCATTTGCTAACCTCTCATAAAGACTCCTTCACTCATTAAGAGGATTGATAAAATGTCGACTGATTATGTGCCCAATTAACAAAGCAACAACCAAATTCGCCATAACTCCGACATAAATGATCATTTCCAATGATTCGAAAACATTCTGATCCAGACTTGCGTTTTTTATTTCCTGAAACATAAAGAACAATGAGATTATCCCCGTCAAGGCAACCGACAAAACTCCCATGTTTAGTTTGAATTTGATGTTCATTCTCATTATTCATCTCCCTTTTCAATTCAGTTCCTGTTCAGTTTAATTGTCCGATTTCTTAGACATCAGCCAAATATTCTTAGCTATCAAGCCCGTTCCCGCCACATTTACTTGAACCGTAAATGAAAGCATAATTTTCTGTTCCTTTATCACCCCCAGATTTGGTCTCGAAGGATTAGTAAAATCCGAAGGAAACCCCAAAACCTGAACTGGGATTTCCGAGTGAATAATTTGAGCTGATTGTCCGTTTCGAGTTTTTTTCACAAAAACAATCTGCCCACCATCGTATCGTTTTCCTACATACGGCTTCAAATCGAATCTGGACATAGACCTTTCCTCCATTCCCTTATAAATAACAGCTAATTCAACATCACAAATCCTCCTTTCATACACTTTAAGTCTCTGTAGTCGAACTGTAAAAGAACCTGTTCAACAAGGATTAAAAATAAAAATCTTGACGAACAAAAAAATACCAAGTCAAATCTAAACAGGTACATACAAAAAACAAGCAAAAATATTATAAAAAACTGAGGAGAGATATCATCATCCCCCCCTAAATACTGAAGTATGATACATGAGACGTACCAAGAACACCAATCACCCATCTTGTATAAAACTCCAACGCTCAGCTGCTAGTAACAACGACCTTAGGATAAATCCTGATCCAACCATAACCCATACAAATTCACATGTTAGCACTAACCCGATCCCAATCACAAGACCTTTTTTCCCTACAGTCATGTCATATCTATCAGCAATACATCTACGATCTTCCCTCTGTTCTTCTTCGGTATACATATTGTCATCTCCCAGATGAGGAAATCATGCCCAAACGAACAGCGTGAATTTATTTCCACCATTCACAAATAGAGCAATGATAAGTATTTAAACTTATTATACACTGCCAATACATATTGTCAATTTATACTTCGAAAAAATAACCCTCCCTTAACCTCATCTACCTTCACCACCCCACCAATCTCATTCCCAAGTAACGCCATCGCCAAAGGATTCAACAACTCCCGCTCTATAGCCCTCTTCAAAGGCCTCGCCCCAAACGCCGGATCATAACCCTCCTTTGCCAAAAACTTCTTAGCCTTATCAGATATATCCAACACAATATTCTGCTCCCTCAACCGCTCACCCACTTGAGATAGCTGTAGTTCCAGAATCTCAAACAACTGTGACTCCCTCAAACCTTCAAATCCAATAATTTCATCAAGCCTATTGAGAAGCTCCGGACGAAAAAATTGAACAAGATCTTTACGCAAAACTTTATCATCAGGATGTTTTCCATCAGCAAATAAATCCGAACACAAATTGGAAGTCAAAATCACAATCGTATTTTTGAAATTCACCTTTCTCCCCTTAGAATCAGTAAGAGCCCCCTCATCCAAGATCTGTAAAAACAAATTAAATACATCTCGATGAGCCTTCTCTACCTCATCAAAAAGGAGCACCGAATACGGTCGACGCCGAACCTTATCCGTAAGCTGCCCCGGTTCTTCATACCCTACATACCCAGGGGGCGCTCCTATCAACTTCGCCATAGAATGAGACTCCATATACTCTGACATATCAAACCGAATCATGGCCGATTCTGAATCGAACAATGTTTTCGCAAGAATCTTCGCAAGCTCTGTCTTTCCCACACCAGTTGGTCCGAGAAAAAGAAAAGAACCAATAGGCCTACTTTCTGAAGAAAGCCCAGCACGATTACGTCTTATAGCATTTGAAACAGCTGAAATCGCTCGATCCTGCCCAATCAAACTCTCATGCAAATTATCCTCAAGATGTGTCAGCTTCTCAGACTCTTTTTCGGTTAATTTTTTGGCAGGAATACCGGTCCATCGAGCAATAATATCAGCAATATCGTTTTCCGTGATCTCCTCCCGTATCATTTTCATCCCATCATGCTCCTGTAGATCAAACAACTTCTTTTCCAGTTCGGGAATTTTCCCATGACGCAGCTCTGCTACTTTTGCAAAATCAGCTTCTTTTTCAGCTTGCTCTGCCTCATTACGCAATGACTCCAATTGCTCTTTGATAGTAGACATTTCTTCAACAGCTGATTTCTCAAGCTTCCACTCAGCCTCCATATTCTTTAAATCTTCCGATAAATTAGCTATTTCTTTACCAACTTCAGATAACCGCTCCTTTTTTCTGCCTTCTTTCTTAAGTGCCGCTCGCTCAATTTCCAGGGTCAGAATTTGCCGTTTTATATCAGAAATCACTTCCGGCTCAGATTCTATTTCAAGCTTCAAACGAGACATTGCCTCATCAATTAAATCGATAGCCTTATCCGGAAGCTTACGATCCGAAAGATATCGAATCGACAAATCAACAGCTGAAATCAACGCATCATCCGTAATCTGAACCCCATGATGCAACTCATATTTTTCTCGTATTCCACGCAAGATCGCCACCGCCTCTTCAGCAGTCGGCTCATCCACCTGAACAGGCTGAAACCGCCGCTCTAAAGCCGCATCTTTTTCAATATATTTGCGATACTCATTCATCGTGGTAGCACCAATACAATGTAACATTCCCCGAGCAAGCGCAGGCTTGAGAATATTCCCAGCATCCATACTCCCTTCTGCAGAACCAGCTCCGACAATCGTATGCAACTCATCGATAAATAAAATTATGCGACCTTCGGCTTTTTCGATTGCCTTGAGCACATTCTTTAACCGATCTTCAAATTCTCCTCTATACTTAGCACCAGCCACCAGAGCTGCCAGATCTAATCCCAAAACTCGTTTATTTCGCAATGATTCAGGAACTGCATCTCTATTTACTTTATGTGCCAATCCCTCAACAATTGCAGTTTTCCCAACTCCTGGTTCTCCCACAATTACCGGATTATTTTTTGTTCGTCGTGAAAGAATCTGAATCGTCCGACGAATCTCATCATCACGACCAATAATCGGATCAATTTTCCCTCTCGCTGCAAGATCCGTAAAATCGATGCAGTATTTATCCAAAACCTCCAATTTTTGATGCCCATCCGCTGAATCAATTTTTTCGCCACCACGAAGCAATTGCACTGACTCTTGAATATTATCTTTATTCAACCCAAGCAACTCCAGATCAGACTTAGCGGTTGATTTCCCCTCAAAAATCGAACAAAAAAGATGCTCCACTGATAAAAAATCATCTTCAAATTTTTTCTGTATTTTTTCGGCATTACGAATCATTTCACTGAAATCCCGACTAGGCGTCCTCGTCCCACCTTCAACCGCAGGCAGTCTCTTAATCTTTTCCTTAAAAAAAGATTCAACCGAAACCAGTTCAACCCCAATTTTTTGAATCACCTTTCGAATAAATGAGTTTTCATCACCCAGAAGCGCTACAATGAGATGATCGATCTCAATAGCAGTCGCATTTGCATCATCCGCAATTTTTTGCGTATCGATGATGGATTGGGAGGCGATAGTGGTCCAGTGGTCAAAGTTCATTTTAGATAACGATTAACGAGTAATGAATAATGATTAATTTTGGAATTCCTTGTTATTTTCTCGTTGCCATGATTTTCTCGTTGCCATGATTTTCCAGGGAATGATATTGTGTTAGAAGCTACTGCTTCTACTTTTTCTTTAAAAAAAATCAATTTTCAAAATTTATGATTTCGGACTTGCGATCTTTTATATCTTGTTTTGCTCGAATAATATCCTCTTTAAATAATAAAAGACAATTATCCTTTGTTATATTTTGTCCTTTTGTAGATCCCTTTTTGATTGCCGCAAACGGAATAAACACATTATTAATTCTTTGAAAAAGGACTAACACTCTTATTTTCTTTCCTTTTAAATAGCATTTAAGCACTTTATATTTGTAAAACAAATCAATTTCAACAATATTTTTTGAGTGTGGATACTTTTTCAAAAAAAATAACACATCTTCTTTTTCAAGTGATTTCAGTTTCTTAAGCTGTTTTTGGAACGATTGGGTGAAGTAAATTTTTATCATACCATATCACTTAATTCAGATAATAATTGTCGAATTTCAGGATCTCTTACTGCCTCATCAATAGCACCCTCTTCCTCAAGTTCCATAAAGGTTTTCAATGCTCGTTTATCCACTCGTATCAAAGCCTCGTTACCAGTTTCTTCTAGTACATGTATCATAATGTTATATAAATTACAAGCTCATAATAATTAAACCAAGACAAAGGTTCAAAGTTTTTTAAATTTGGCACTCTATATCATAGAGTGCTAAAAACAAAAAGTCAACAAAAAGTTACGCACCCCACGGACTGTGAGGTGCATTTTGAATTGCATTTTACTCTTTCAAACCAAATCTTTTGTCGAGACGTTCAAAGTATTTTGAGAATGGACTATCCCCATTATGAGGTATTTTTTTGTCTCCAATTTGCTCCCCAAGCTTGACCCCAAAGTATACCCCAAATGGCATAGCATTCTGAGCAACTCCATAATGGGTGGATATCAAAATCTCTTGTACAGGAATCTTTTGCAAAAGCCAATCATGGTGCAGAGTTCTAGGTGCCAGCATTCCCAGATTATAACTGAGAAAAAGTGTATAAGCAACATTCCGAACAACATGCTGCCGATTTATCCATTTGTCATACTTGTTGATCATTTTTGAGATGGACATTTTCTTCACCTTTCTGATCGAGTAATTTCAAAGAGCAAAATGCAGTATCTGAGAAGATCTGCATCCTACTCATGATTTGAGTTGATGATTGATACTTCTGAGATACTTTTATGACACAAAAACAAATCAATTTGTCAAGTTGATTTTCAGCTCATTTTATATATTTTTTAGACATGCAAAATATAGTGCCACTTATCAGATTGTCAGCAAAAAGATCTTTTATAATTTTGAAAGAAAAATCACCAATACATTGTAACGAATTAAAATCAAACGTAAAAATTACAAAAATATTTTACCAGCATATCTCTGGCGCAAATAAAAGAAGGAGTCAGCAAGAAGAAATTAAAAGACTGTTACTAGTGCCATTTATTGATTTGATCCTAAAAAAAGGCAAAATAATAAGCGAAAAAAACAAAAAAGATGGTAAATATTTCCGAATATCAGTAAACATAAACACTCACAAAGTATCAGTAATCATTGTTAAAGGAAAACAAGACTATTTTTTAATCAGTTGTTTTTTTGATTAAAACAAAAAGATCCGTCTCAGGCTCTGATGCCTCGGCACGCGCATGGCGTTCGGATCTTTGTGCGCAAACATTATATCGTATGTAATATAAAAAGTCAACACGAATCAACTACTAAAACTACATACTTAATTCTTTCTTTTCCCCCTTCTTCTCACTTACCCCATTATGAAACCCCGAACCATCCAAATCCTTCAAACACTCATCAATGACTTTATCGAAACAGCAAACCCTATCGCCTCAAAGAAACTCCTACAAACGCACAATCTAGATATCTCTTCTGCCACCGTACGAAACGAGTTTGCCCTTCTAGAAGAAGTCGGATTCATCGAATCTCCTCACGTATCATCAGGAAAAATTCCCACCCAAAAAGGGTATCGATATTTCGTCGACAAGTTTGTCAAAGAAGAAAACACGATACAAGAAGAATACGAATTCATCACTTCAATTTTTGCTAAACATTTATCCTCATACAAACTAGCCAAATCAAAAGAACTGATTTTTGACGCACTTCGCCTCATATCACAAATGTCAGGAAATGTAGCCTTTGGAACAATCGATAATGATCGAACATTTTATATCGGACTATCAAACGTTTTGCGAAGTCCAGAATTTATAAACGAACCAGAAAAAGCCGCACAAATCATCGAAGTATTAGAAGGGAAAGAACGTTTTCAAAAACTATTAAACTCACTCAACATTCCCGAACAATCAATTAAAATTTTTATTGGAGAAGAAAATATGCTTGAAGAAATCTCAAGTTGCGCGATGATCATAACTAAATTTGAAAATAAAAACATCGGTGGAAAAATCGGAATACTTGGACCAATGCGAATGAAATACAGCTTCAACCGAGCACTTTTAAAAAACATCCTTCAAATGATTGAATAATTTTAATATTATCCCATGAATGGATTTCTGCTTATTGACAAACAACCCAACTGGACAAGCTTCGACATCTGTGCGAAGGCACGAAAAATTTTTAATATAAAAAAAGTCGGACACACCGGGACACTCGACCCATTTGCTACCGGTCTTTTGATAGTAGCTATCGGAAAATGTACCAAACTAATTCCACATCTGGAAAAAGCAGATAAAACATACATAACAAAGATAATTTTTGGAAAAACATCCGAAACGCTAGATCCTGAATCTGAAATATCAGATATCGATCCTCCACCTTCTATTCCCACAAAAGAAGAAATTGAAAAAATTCTAGCTAATCACTTTACTGGAAAAATTCAACAAACCCCTCCTGCATACTCCGCAATAAAAATTAATGGTAAAAAAATGTGTAATTTGGCACGAACAGGAAAAAAAATTGAAATCAAACCTCGAGAAACAAAGGTTTTCAAATCAAAAATCAGAGCATATAAATACCCTGAAATTGAAATAGAAATAAAAGTGCAAGCTGGATTCTATGTCCGAAGTTTTGCTCAGGACCTTGGCATAGCAATAGGAACAAAAGCCATTTGCCAAGAACTGAGAAGAACATATATTAACAACATTTCAGTACACGATGCCGAAACAATTGATCATGTTTCAATCCCCATAGACCCAAAATTTATCTGCAAAGACTTGCCACAATGTGAAATCCCATCAGGAAGAATTCAAGATTTTATAGCTGGACGTGCTTTTCGTTTCCCTGGAATTGAAGGCAAAAAATACCTGGTTTTATGTGGCGGAAAAACAATCGGAGCAGGAGAGTTTACTTATGGAAATCTACAACCAAAAGTTGTATTATAAAAAAATTTTTTGCATTTCTTTTCACCATAAACTACAATCAAACATGATAGTATTGACTGCTTAATTAGGACCTTTGCTTGATTTTTATGAAGTCAATTGCTGAATAGTTACACGCAAGAAAAATACTTTTAATTATATTCCATATTTTGACAACATCATGGCATTTTCTGTTCACACATTCGAAACCAATCCTGATGACGCAAACCTCAGCTTTGCTTTTCATGAAAAAACTGCAGAAGGACAAGAAATTTTCTTTCTAAGCAGATTTCATAAAGACACCAAAAATGCCAATTCTATAGCAGAAGCATTATTTGGATCTATAGTAAATATACTCAACACTTCAAGGATATCGGATCCCTATGACAAATTTGAAGAAGCTCTAAAATCTGCAAACAGTGAAGCACGGAAATATCAGATACAAATGTCAAACATTCCGGACATCGCCATTGCCTTTTTTGATTTTAATAATCTCTATCTTTCTCAAGCCGGACTCTCTGAAGCATATTTGATAAGAGAAGGAAATATTTCTCAAATATCCGAAACACCTGAAGATGACAATGATATTTTTCAAAATATATTAAATGGTCACGTTGCACTCAAAGATACCATTATACTATCAAGTACTCGACTATTAAGAGTAGTCACATCCACCCAACTTACAAAAATATTCTCACATTCTGACTTCGGTCATGCTTCATCACTACTAAAAGATGAACTAACAAGTGCTTCCTCTGACGGTATATTAGCAACTATAATAGGAATTGGACAAAAAGAAGAAACTCCATCAGCAGGTTTTTTGTCTCGAATTTTGAAAAAAAAGGACAAAATTGCCCCCCCTCCAGTAGCACTTCCAGAATCAGACACAAACGAACCACAAGAAACAACCAATGACTCAGAAGAAGACCCTATAGACCCCCTAGAAGATTACAATGCCCCCCATAAACCTGAAGAAGAACAAAAAACAGAAGAAACCGAAAATCAGGAAAAAGTACACAATTATGATAACACACCAGATGAATCATTAGATGAGGATTATCCTGATCCATTAGCAAATACTCACAAAGGACCATCTATTACTCAAAAGATTTCCAATATTACATCTAAATTAAATTTCCGCCCAAAAAAGAATATGGCAATTATCGCAATTGCCATACTCATAACACTTGGAGGAATAATCGGAATAAAAAAAATTAATTTTGAATCAGAAACAACAAAGATTTTAAGAGAACAATTATCGTCTGCCAGAAAAGACTTTCAACAAGCCGATATTCTATTAGTTCAGGGCAATCGAACACAAGCAGCTACTTTTCTCCAAAAAGCACGAGTTGCAACTCAAGAAATTCTCAAATCAAAATCCAAAGATTTTCGATCTGATGCACAAGTCCTATTAGCAGGAATTGAAGACAAACAATTACAAGTCGAAAATGCAAGAGAAATAACTCCAGTACTCTTAGCTGATATTGGAATAAAAAATGATTCAGTACAAGCAAATTCTATCCTAGCCCTGAGAGGAAATCTTTTCGTCCATGACGCAAAAAAACTTTATAAAACCATTCGAAATATCGTAGAAAAAGGACTGCAAATTTCAGAAAAGGAAACAATCCAAGCATCAACCGTAAGAAAAGACCAAAAAACATTAGTATTTCTTACTGACAGTCCCAGGATAGTGGAATATAGAGATGGGATAATAAGTCCGATGGGAACCACTGACGATACCTGGAAAAAAGGAATCGATATCAAAACCTATGGGAAATATACATACTTCCTAGATCCCGTAGAAAACCAAATCTGGAAATACGAACGACGCAGAGACAATTACTCAGGAGCAATCCCTTATAACCAAGGAGCAGATTTGAGTCGAGCAATAAGTTTTGGGATAGATGGTGCGATTTATGTACTCAGTGATGATGGAACACTTCAAAAATTATTTCGAGGAGAACAAGTCGAATACGCATTTCGAGATCTTCCAACAGTTCAATTTAACGGAAAAAACTTAAAAATATTTACCCGTACAGATTTAGATTTTTTATACATACTAGATCCTGACAATTCTAGAATATTAGTCTTTGTAAAAGGAGAAAGATTAGCCACCTACAAAAAACAAATTATATACAACGTACCCGACGCAAGAGATTTTGTAGTGGATGATCTAGGACAAAAAGTCAATCTACTAACAAAAAGTAAGATTTATGAGTTTTCTTTATAGATAAGGTGATGGATTTAAGGGCACGAGGTTACCTAATCACCTCATTATAAACTTCCTCGTCCTCTCGTCCCCTAGATACCTCGATACCTACCAATTATGATCAAAATAAAAGTATGCCACGGTCACAGTTGTTCTCAATTGTTTTCAAAATATACATTTGATCGAGCAAAAGAAGAATTAGAAATTAAAAACAACGAAAGGGGACTCTCTAAATATGAAAAAATCGAACTAGAAAAATGTCCCTGTCAAGGGAACTGTAAAAACGCAATAACCGTCGTAGAAGAAAAAGACAAAAAAAGAAAATTACATTCACAAATGAATCCGATAAAGATAACAAAAATGATAAAGAAAATGTAACTATTCAACACAACCTAAGAAACCTTCGAGAAAAGCTCCTTTACCACAAACACCAACCATAATAATTCCCCCCACCTTGCAAATACGATAATAGTGTACACCTCCATTATGCCTACTAAATAGTTACGATCATTCTTTATACAAAAACATGATGAAATTTTTCCTCATGTCTTATAACCTTTCTATCGGCATAAACTTTCACTCCATCTGAAAAACCTTCCAACTGATTCACTACATCATTTTCGACAACCACAAAAAGCTTATCATTAAATTCTTCCTGTTTTTTATTAAACACATCCTGTTTTTTATTAAACACATCCTGCTTTTTATTAAATTCACTCTGGTTCCTATTAAACAAATCCTGTTTTTTATTAAACTTTTTCTGCTCTTCAACAAAAACTTCAAGCCCTGTAATCTTTGTCTCAATCCCCGAAACCCTCATTTCAAGACTAGAAACCTTCATTTCAAGACTAGAAACCTTCGTTTCAAGACTAGAAACCTTCGTTTCAAGACTAGAAACCTTCGTTTCAAGACTGGAAACTTTTTCTTCAATTCCTTGAAGCCCCCGCAAAACACGCACCTGGAATTCTTGCTCTGTCATAAAAACAATATATCGAACTAAAAAAAGAAAGTCAAAATCAAATCCCAGAACTTACATAGGTTCCGGTTGCAAAATACGATTAACTAAATAGTTTATATAAAATTTTAAATTTTGCTCTTTAAACTTTGAACTAAATTTCATGAATATATTCCAAGGCACATTCACCATCAAATCAATCACAACAGTTGCTCGTGAAACAAAGAAGTTTTACTTTCAAGTAAAAGATTATACTTCACTGGACGAAAAAACTTCAGGAACCGGCAAACTTCCTTTCGAAGCCGGACAATTTATCAATATCAAATTTCGAGAAAAACTAGAACGAGCATATTCAATTGCATCTGCTCCAAACGAAGAATTGATAGAACTAGTCATTCGCATCATACCAGATGGTGCAGGATCTATGGTTCTGGACAAAGCTAGAGTAGGGGACTCATTTCCATTCAAAGGTCCATTTGGACACTTTGTCCTTTCAAATAACCCAAAAGCCAATCTGGTATTCTGTGGAACAGGAACGGGAATCGCCCCACTAAGATCAATGATATTAACCGAAATGGAAAACACAAATCCAAGACCAATGCAACTTCTCTACGGAGGAAGAGACCTAGAAGACATCGCATACACCGAAGAAATCGATACCTGGGCACCAAACCTAAAAATCCAACTCGGACTCTCCCGAGAAGAAAACGCATCAAAACTTGGACCATATGGCGAACACTGCAGAATTACAAAGTTTATCGAAGAAGGGGATTTCAACAACAAATCCGAGTTCTATATCTGTGGAAACGGCAGCATGGTAAAAGGAACGCTAAAATTATTAGCTGAAAAAGGAGTAGATAAAAAAAAGATTTTCATGGAAAGGTTTAATTAGGGTTCTGAAAAAAAATAAATACCCAGGTTTGATAGGATTTTTGCTTCGTATTCGAGGAAGGAAAGTTGAGTCATATTGGTAATATGTCGAAACTTTGCTGACGACCTGTCCGCCGAAGCTTATTTCATACTGGACGTATAGCGAAGGAGGAAGCTGACGGACAAAAAGACATCAAATTTGAATGGTTATTTTCTTCCAAGCCCAAAGTCTTCAATCCCCGAAACCTTTGTTTCAAGACCTGAAACCTTTTCTCCAATCTCTTGAAGCCCCTGCAAAACACGCACCTGAAATTCTCGATCCGTCATAGAAACAATATACCGAACTAATAAAAAGAAAGTCAAAATCAAATTCCAGAAGGAATAAGTCTTGCTAATTTCAGTATAGATAAAGCAGTTCCTTTTGGAAGATCTTTTCGAGGATGAGGAACAGTAACATGTATTTTTTCTTCTACACTAAAAAATATCTTATGGCTTCCTTTTTGTCGCACTTCAATAAATCCATTTGTTTTAAGCAATTTTATAATTTCTATAGAAGAATAGGCTCTTTTATGCATAGGTAAGAGTGGATATAAAAGTTTTCGAATCATCTATAATAGAATCCTCAGATTCATTCACGGTTTCAATATAAAGATCCATAGACTCTTTAATCATTTCTTTTGCCTCAGGAAGAGTCTTGCCATATGAAATACATCCGGGAAGACTAGGCACAAAAGCAGTATACCCCCCCTCAGGCTCCGACCGAAAAACAATATTAAATGTATACATTAATTTAATTGTATTTTTAGAAAATTTATTGTCAATCAAGTAGAGATCTCTGCCCCTCTTTTTGGGTATTTCTCATTTTTATAGCTTTTGAAAAAAATATTCACCCTCTCTACTGGTTCCATAGATAAAATCAGCATCATTTCGATTGCTAATACAAAAAAACATCAAAAAAGTATACCCATCACATCACCAAAAAACAACCTCTAACAGCTTTTCACACCCTCCCCCTTATTCAAACTCATAAGAAAAATCTCTATTCCCTATACAAAATTATGATGAAATTTTTCCTCATGTTTTATAACCTTCCTACCAGCATAAACTTTCATTCCATCTGAAAAACTATTTACTTACAAATAACGAGACAAATACAGCAATCACACCTGCAATTACTCCATTAATTGTCGCAAATGTTTTTGAAAAATTAACAGTCACCTGGTTTCTAGCCTCATACACACGCTCTAATTTATCCTCCATTTTTTCACGTCCATGCTTCTCCTCTCGAAAATTTTCTTTCATTTCTATTTGAAGATCCCGAAGATTTTGCGCCAAACGTTCAGTTGCTTTAGATTGATGTTCAATCATATCTACAATCTGATCAGCCCGCTTATCCTGCTGTTCAATCATCTTCATGATCACATCCAATTTTTGATATTCATTGTCAGTCATGTTTATATCATTAATTATTACAACATAAAATTCAACTTTTTAAATTCATTCTATCTTTTATAAAATTCTTTCTGATTTTCATTAAGGGATGGGGATTAAATTAGTCGTAAAGAAAAAGCTTCACAATGTATTTCATATTTGAATTTTCTCTGATGAAAAAAACCGCAGACGTAACGGGTTACGATGAGGATTTTTTTTGTCAGAAAAATTTAAAGATGGATGCATTGTGAACTTTTTATTACGAGTTATTAAATCCTCATTCCTAAATCTCTTTGTTCCTCAACAAAACCTTCAATCCCCGAAACCTTCGTTTCAAGATTTGAAACCTTTTCTCCAATCTCTTGAAGCCCCTGCAAAACACGCACCTGAAATTCTCGATCCGTCATAGAAACAACATATCGAACTAAAAAAAGAAAGTCAAAATCAAATTCCAGAAGGAATAAGTCTTGCTAATTTTCTTGCTAATTTCAGTATAGATAAGGGTTCTGGAAAAAAATAAAATACCCAGGTTTGATAGAATTTTTGCTTCGTATT
>CAZQFO010000016.1:0-22327 GCA_964592695.1 uncultured Candidatus Peribacteria bacterium | reverse complement strand
TTGATCGCTTTATTGAGACCTTTGCTTGATTTTCATGAAGTCAATTGCTGAATACGAAATTGATTAATCATTAATCATTATTAATTACTCATTATATCTCCCATCTCTCTCCACCTGATTTATCACCGCCAAATAAGCCAAAATAGATGCCTGCACGATATCACAATGCCCAGCCTTGCCCGTAAAAACCCGACCATCATCCTGCTCTAATCTCACATTTACAATAGCCTGTGCATCCAATCCAGAATTCACACTATCCATATTAAAATCTGTTAACTTTCCATGTACCCCACAAATCAATTCAATCGACTGATAAGCTGCATCTACCATGCCCGTCCCAATCTTTTTTTCCGTATAAACTTTTCCGTTTTTTGTATTTTTCAAAGATATTCTTGCCTGAGGCGTTTGATTTTTTCCTGACATGACCTCAAATTTTTCCAGAATCCAGATTTTATCTTGTGCAGTTTCTCCCATCATAAAAACATCCAGGTCCGCATCTGTAATTTCTTTCTTTTGATCAGCCAGATCTTTAAATTTTACAAATACTTCATTTAATTTTTCATCAGAAACCGAATACCCAATCTCCTCAAGTCGAGATTTCAAAGCCGCACGCCCTGAATGCTTACCCAAAACTATGTCTGTTTTTTCCACTCCTACAGACTCTGGAGTCAAAATTTCATAAGTTTCTCGGTGAGATAACATACCATGCTGATGAATACCCGACTCATGAGCAAACGCATTTCTTCCAACAATCGCTTTATTACTTTGAATCCGTTGTCCTGTCACCTGTTCCAATAATTTGGATGTTTTAAATATTTCCTGAGTATTAATACCAGTTTCTAAATGATAAAAATCTTTACGAGTTCGAAGCGTCATTACCACTTCTTCTAGAGCAGCATTTCCAGCCCTCTCCCCGGCACCATTTATGGTACATTCTACCTGACGAGCTCCATTTTTTACCCCGGCCAATGAATTTGCTCCGGCTAAACCTAAATCATTATGACAGTGAGTAGCAAAAATCACTTGATCTGAATTCCGAACATGAGTAATCAAATAACCAATCAACTCTCCAAATTCATTAGGCGTCAGATATCCTACCGTATCCGGGATATTGATAATATCTGCTCCTGCATCAATCGCAATTTCAATAATTTTGACCAAAAAATCCCGATCTGATCGTCCCGCATCTTCCGGAGAAAAATCCACCCTCTCACAAAATGATCGAGCAAGTTTCACAGCCTTTTCTGCCATTCCCAATACTTGTCCAGGCAACTTTTTAAGTTTGTGTTCCATATGAATAGGACTCGTTGCAATAAAAGTATGAATCCTGGGCTTCTTTGCTAATTTTATCGCATCCCAAGCTGCAGTAATGTCTTTTTCCATCGCTCGTGACAACCCACAAACTTCTGTTTTTTTCAAAGTTTTTGCAATTTGCTCAACCGCAGCAAAATCATCTGGACTGGCAATAGGAAACCCCGCCTCAATCACATCAACGCCCAAATTTTCCAACTGAACCGCTAAACGAACTTTCTCTCCCAGATTCATAGAAAAACCAGGAGCCTGCTCCCCATCGCGCAAAGTAGTATCGAAAATTCGAACATAATTTGGTTTCATAAATAAAATTTATTAAATTATAAAAATACCTCATATCTTTTTAACTGAGGAGCGAACAATCTTTTGAAAAATAAAAACGCTCCTCAATCTATACGAGAAGCCTGAACAACAGAAATGATTGAATATTCTTTTTCATTGCACCTTAAATTTATCCATGAACAGATAACTGTCAAATAAAAAAATATTGTAATTACTCCAATGACGTACCAGTAAAAAAAAACTAAAGTTGTAGTTCTTGCGATTTTCATGGACGACGAAGGCTGATTTATCAGCCAAGGAGTCCAATGAAAATCGCATCTTGGCGAAGATCTATCATTTCAGCTTATCTTTTTTATAGAGCCAATTTGCAGCATTTAGGGCTTGGGAAAAAATAAGTTCGCATAGATTTATAAAAAATCGAAAGATATCGGGATATGTTGAGACTTTTTTAGAAATTTAGATGATGTGAAGCTATGATGAAATTGAAAGGTTATTTTTTCCCAAGCCCTTACTTGTTGTTTTCATGGTACGGGATTGGAATAATTACAAAATATTATTGGATCTCTTTTTCTGATGATTCATTCAATATTCACAAAATTGCAACTAAAACAAACCATCAGAATTATCCATTTTCAATTCCTCCCCCTTCGTAATCATATTTATTTTCTAATCAATATATAAAGATAATCTCTGAATTTATGCATATTCACAATTCTTAAACTTTCGGAGGACAGGCATTTTTCAATAAATAATCAATTTAATAATTTTCAAAACAATAATCAAATATTGAATTTTTGGTTTCTTTCTAATTCTTTTGAAAATTGCTTCATTGTAAATTGAATGAAAATTGATCATTGATTATTGAAAATTTGAAATACACCATGATCATTTCCGTTTGATTGAATTTTCATTAAAGCCATCAATTTTAGAACACGCTCTTATTGTAATATTAGATATTCAATATTTCTGTCGACCTAAAAAATTTGCACTGTCTAAAAATTACCTTTACATTTGTATTGCGTTTTTATTTCCTAACCACTTTTATTAAGATGAACTCATTGAACAAAGCGCAAATCATCGGAAATCTCACCCGTGACCCGGATCTGAGAAAAACCCAAAACGGTCAATCCGTATGTACTGTTGGCGTAGCTACAAATCGTGCCTGGACGGATTCCACCGGACAAAAGCATGAAGAAGCAGAATTTCACAGTGTTGTATGCTGGGGAAGACTGGCAGAAATCGTAGCAGAATTTTTGAAGAAAGGATCAAAAGTATTTTTCGAAGGTCGACTCAGAACCCGAACCTGGGACGACGATGCTGGAATCAAACATTATCGAACCGAAATTATAGCTGATGACATGATTATCCTCAGCCCAAAAAAAGGAGGAGGAGAAAATTTCTCATCTAATACTCCTGCAGTAGAAGATCCCCAGGACAAAGCACCAGACCCTCTATCTGACGATCTACCTTTCTAAGATTCACTTTTAAATTTATTTATGCCTTCAGCGGAACAGCATTTGTTGTTCCGTTGTTAGGGTTTAACATAAAAAATTTTTAATTTACAATTTTTAATTTTTAAATAAATTTCAAGTATCAATTTCTAAATTATTACAACATGGAACGTTCATTAGTTTTGATAAAACCGGATGCTGTGCAGAGAGGACTAGTCGGTGAAATGATTCATAGGTTCGAGAGAAAAGGACTGAAACTCGTAGGACTCAAAATGATGAGACTAAAAGAAGCCGTGCTAAAAGAACATTACGCACATGTAGTCGATCAGCCTTTTTTTGCTGAATTAGCACAATTCATGAGTACTGATCCCCTTGTTGCGCTCTGCATAGAAGGCATAGATGCCGTAGACATAGTCAGACAAATCAGCGGCATAAAAAACACCGAATTCGGATCCATCCGAGGAGATTTCGCACTCTCTGGACAAAGAAATCTAATACACAGTTCTGACGCACTCGAAACCGCAAAAAGAGAAGTTCCACGATTTTTTTCTGACAATGAACTCTTCAATTACGACAAAGACGAATGGAAACACGTGTATGCGGCAAGTGAACAGAAAAAATAAGAGCAGAAAAAAATAGAGAAAAAAGAAAAAATATCTAATAATTCTGTATTCAGCAATTAACCTCAAAGAAAATCAAACAAAGGTCTCAATAAAGCAATCAATACTATTATGTTTGTACTTCGACCTTAGTGGCACTTTTACCGAGGACTCCCTACAATCGTCCTCGCCTATCGGTCAAAGCTCGTAAGGCGAAGACTGATGACATTCCAAAAAATAAATCCTTTAGGTTGTGCTGAATACATAATTCTTTCTTCTCTAAAAATCTCTTCTCTTATAAATACTGTATACTTAATATACTAAAAAAATGATCACTACCGACGAAGTCCGCCATATCGCCAAGCTTGCCAAGCTCAACCTGTCCGAAGCTGAAATAGAAAAATTCACCGGACAACTGGGAAATATCCTAGATTTCTTTTCTCAACTTCAGGAAGTGAATACTGATGATGTAGAAGAAACTTCTCAGGTTACAGGATTAAATAATGCTTTTCGACCGGACAAGGTAGAAGTTACGAAAAATATTCCTGCATACCTGGAACAAGCTCCGCATGAGATTGAGGATAATATGATTAAGATTCCAAAAATAATGTAATAAATAAATATAGAAATTAAAAAGTAACTATGAAAACATCTCCAAAGAATATTGCATTTATTGATGGACAAAATCTACATTTAGGAACAGCTGAAAATAATTGGAGAGTCGATTATCTACGTCTTAGAGTTTATCTGCTTGATAAATATTCAGTTCAAGATGCATATTATTTTTTTGGGTATGTTGTCGAAGAACAACAAGAATTATATAATAAACTACAAAAAGCAGGATTTATTGTCATATTCAAAGAACATAAAGAATCTTTTATCGGAAAGAAAAAAGGAAATGTAGATACGGATATTGTATTTGAAATCATGAAAAGTTTGATTGAAGAAGATTTTGATAAAGTGATATTGGTTTCAGGCGATGGGGATTACAAAAAAATAGTAGATTATTTGATAAAAAAAAGTAAATTTGAAAAAATAATATTCCCTAACAAAAAATTTGCATCTTCTTTGTATAAGAAACTTGGAAATAATTTTTTTACACACCTTTCACGTAATGACATAAAAGTAAAAATTGAATATAAACAAAAGAAAAGGGTGCCTTAGGCACTAACACCCTTCGGACCCCTCTTCGTATTGATACGATAAAATTATAACTAAAAAAAACAATAAAATCAAGTAAAATCGAAATTTCTTCTTTGCATTTTAAAATAATTATCCTTCATGCCCCTAACAACAAGAACATTGTCCGAACTCTCACAACTCTTCCAATCAGGAAAAGCCACCTCACTCGAAATCACCAATGCCTTTATTGCTGAAATCGAAACAAAAGACAAAGACATCAACGCCTATGTCACCACTTCTTTTGAGCTAGCTCGAGAGATGGCTGATGAAGCAGATAAGAGACGCGAAAATAACAAACTGCTCTCTCCCCTAGATGGAATACCATTCGCCATGAAAGACGTGGTCTGTACTCAAGGTGTTCGAACCACCGCTTCATCAAATATGCTCAAAGATTTTACTTCCCCATATGACGCAACAGTTTGGACAAAACTCAAAGAAGCCGGTGCCGTACTACTCGGAAAAGTGAATACAGACGAATTCACCATGGGAGCATCCACAGAAACGTCCGCATTTGGTGTAACAAAAAATCCTCATGATCTGACTCGAGTATCCGGAGGAAGCTCAGGAGGAAGTGCTGCAGCCGTAGCTGCAAACATGTGTGCCGGAAGCATCGGAACCGATACCGGTGGATCCATCCGCCAACCGGCTCATTTTTGCGGATGCACTGGATTAAAAGTTTCGTATGGTCGAGTTAGCCGATGGGGAACTATCCCCATGGCATCAAGCTTAGACTCAGTTGGTCCTCTGGCAAAAACCGCTAAAGACTGTGCCATGATGCTCCAGGCTACTGCCGGAAAAGATATTCGAGATGCCACTACCCCAGACAAACCGGTTCCTGATTACCTATCTGAAATCAAAAAAGATATCAAAGACATGAAAATTGGATTACCAAAAGAATACTTCTCTGACGCAATTGATAAAGAAATCCTGGAATCAATGGAACAAACGAAAGAAACACTCAAATCCCTGGGAGCTGAACTCATAGAAATCACACTCCCCCATACGAAATATGCCGTCCCCACATACTACATCATCGCTCCCTCTGAAATATCAGCCAACATGGCTCGATTTGACGGAATCAGATACGGAAGTGGAATCGAAGGAAAAGATCTACAAGAAATCTATACCAAAACCAGAGAACAGGGATTTGGAGATGAAGTAAAACGAAGAATATTAATCGGAACCTACGCCCTAAGCGCCGGATACTACGATGCTTTTTATCGAAAAGCTCAAAAAGTAAGAACCCTCATCAAACAAGACTTCGATGAAGCCTTTCAAAAAGTCGACACCATGCTCGCCCCAGTCTCCCCTACTCCAGCGTTTAAAATCGGAGAAAACACATCCGATCCATTAAAGATGTATCTGGAAGATGTCCTCACCATCCCTGCATCATTAGCAGGAATTTGTGGAATCACGATACCTGTAGGCAGATCAAAAGAAAACCTTCCGATTGGGGCACAGATATTGGGGAAGGCGTTTAAAGAGGAGGATGTGTTGAGAGTGGGACATCAAGTGCAAGAAAACATGAATTAACCTCAAACCTCGTTGGTTCAATAGTTCCTGACAAGGACTATTGAATCCAAATTATCATCGGTACTAACTCAAAGTTTTTGTGCCAGCTCAAGTTTGTCCTGTCTTCCGACCTGTCATCCGAAGTTATAACACAGGCTGAAGCTTAAACGTAGGAAGAAACTTGAATCAAATTAATTCTACTATGACAGTGGAAATATCTTGATCGGAGTTACAAATCCGGTCCAGCAGAATAACTAAGTTCTACGTTAATCCTTTTCGAGCCATTCTATTTATTGGTTGTATTTTTGGGTTCTTATTTGTCCAAATAGGATTGCTTGCACCATGACGACCTTTCCCTTTTTTTATTCCTGACAGAATAAGACATCTATTTCTCATCTTTTTAGCACGATTTGATCTCGGATTTATCACCAACACTTCATTAAAAAAACCTAAAGCTTTAACAAATACCTCTAAGCTGAAGAATACTTCTCCCAACAATAATAATGATTCTACATCCTGTGATTCTATTTTAAGTAAGGCATTCAAACTATCAATTGCGGAATTAGTATCTCCCATTTTGAAATATATTTTTCCCATTGCCCAAAGCCCTTTAATTCTATGTGATCTCAAACAATTTTTATGCATAAGAGCTTGTTCTATAATAGCTATTACTTTCTGGTAATTAAGATTCTCCGAATTTAGACAACTCATTACTTCATCCAAAAGAAGTTGCACCTCATCAGATTCCTTGTGACTGCCCTCGCTTAATTGCTCTTGGACATTGTCCCTAACCACTTCCGACTGAATGTCTGCATTGCTTTTAAAATTTTCTGGAGCAGATGATGTATCATTTTTTTTTGAAAAAAGTGAGAGAATCGGACGATTTATATGCATTTGAAATATATTCAACTTGCTATGCAATAGCTTTGTTTGAAAATTTGTCAACTCAAAGTCAGGTAATTCCCATGCCAAACGCAATTAACCGCATGAACAAGCGATTTTAAAAAATAATTTTTAAGTTGATTTACCACAATCATTGCTTAAAATTTGTATTATACATCCATGAATCTCAAAAAAATCCGCTGGCAACAACGATTCCAAAACTATGAAAAGGCTTTTTTATTGCTCGAAAGAACTGTCAATAAAGCTAACCTATCCTCAATTGAACGAGCTGGATTAGTTCACTTCTTTAAGTTAACATTAAATCTATCTGGGAAAGTGATAAAAGATTGCCTTAAGTCAAAAAATATTATCGCAAACAGTCCCAAAGAAGTTATCACAAAAACATACCAAGCAAGGGTAATAACAAGCAAAAGTGAGTGGTTAAATGCATTGAAATCACGAAATTTAACAGCACACATCTATAACGAAAAAATTCTTCAAACAATCGAAAAGGATGTCAGAAATGCTTATTTTCCAATTTTTAAACATTTTTACAAATCCCAAGCCAAATTAATTTGATTTATTAGTATGTTTGAGAATTTGATTAATTGAAAAACTAAATGAAGAATTGATAAATGATAATTGATAATTTGAGTAGGAACACTAAAAATTAATCACAATTAAGTCCTTCTTCAATCTCTAAAAAAGCACCCCCAATGAAAAAGACCGCCCTCATCTCCGTCTCCGACAAATCTGGTATCACCGAATTTGGAAAAAAACTCGAAACCCTTGGCTACCAAATCATCTCCACCGGAGGCACATTTCATACGCTTCAAGAAGCCGGCATCAAAAACCTCCTGGAAATATCCGACTTCACCAAATTCCCAGAAGGACTCGATGGAAGAATCAAAACGCTAACCCCTCAGGTATTTGGAGGAATTCTTAACCTGAGAAACAATAATAAACATCAACAATTTTGCAAAGATAATAAAATTAAAAACATCGATCTCGTCATCGTAAACCTCTACCCATTTAAATCTACCTACGAAAATCCGAACAAAAACTTCGCAGAAAAAATAGAACAAATCGATATCGGTGGTCCCTCCATGATCCGAGCCGCCGCAAAAAACTACGAGTATTGTACTCCAATAGTTGATCCTGAGGATTACACCTGGATAACCAATACACTAGAAAAAAATGGCAATCTTACCCTTGATCAACGCAAACAACTCGCCACAAAAGTATTCGAAATAACGACCCACTACGATCTGATGATTGCCAGATTCTGGAAAGAAAACACCACTGAACATCCTCTCCGATATGGAGAAAACCCACATCAATCTGCTGTAGTACTCAACGATCCATTTACCGACGGATCAAACCTGGTTAATGCAAAAATACTAAACGGCAAACCACTCTCTTTTAATAATCTAAACGATGCCAATGGCGCCCTAGAATTAACCATTTCTTTTGATCAACCATTTGCCACAATCATCAAACACGCTACTCCCTGCGGAGCTGCCATAGGCAAAACCATAGAAGATGCATTTACAAAAGCCTATGAAGCGGATTCGCTCTCTGCTTTTGGGGGAGTAATCTGTATAAATCGTGAAGTAAGTAAAAAACTAGCCGAAAAAATCATCTCATTTTTCAACGAAATTGTAATTGCCCCCAAAGTGTCTGAAGAAGCCCTCGAAATATTTAAGACAAAGCCCAATTTAAGAATACTCGAAGTACCAAACTTTTCTGAAAAAACGAATGATGTCACTCTTCGAAAAGTTCGAGGAGGCACGCTTGTTCAAGATCTAGATGTCAAAGATATCACAAAATCAGACATAAAAAATGTGACAAAAACCAAACCAACTTCAGATCAAATCACCGATATGCTAACTGCCTGGAAGATCGTAAAAATCGTAAAATCCAACGCCATCGTAGTAGTAAAAAACGGAGTAATGATCGGAAAAGGAGGTGGACAGACCTCTCGAGTAGAAGCCATGGACATAGCCCTCAATCATGCGGGAAAAAATGCAAAAGGAGCCGTCATCGCCTCTGATGCATTTTTCCCGTTTCCAGATGCAATTGAATTAGCAGGAAAACACGAAATATCCGCTATTATCCAGCCAGGAGGATCGAAAAAAGATGAAGATGTGATCACAAAATGTGACGAATTAGATTTGGCAATGGTGTTCACAGAAACAAGAGCATTTTTACATTAATTTTCCTCAAAACTTTTCCCCAATCGCACCATTCCTATCTCCTCGTATATAGATTCTAGAGCTTCCACCCCTGCCTCATTTCCGGCTGAAATATAAGCATCAGTTGGCAATTCTATATTTCCTTTTTTCAAATCGCCCTCCGTCTTTGCAAACTTCTTCCCATCCTTCCCAAAATTTGTCAGAGTTCCCTTGCCTGATGTTTTACCAGACAAAATCCCTCGTTCTTTTTTTGGTTCAATAATCACATCGCCCCGATCACTCATATCTCGATTCGTAATCTTGTCTCTCACCCATTGCACCGGCATCCACACATCCGAATCCACAAAACCAACCGATACACCAATAACAATCGACGTATCATTTGCTCTTAACTTTTTCGTTGCTGCATAAGTAGACCGCATCGCTACAGTTTTGTCATCCTCAAATTCTTTATCTCCGATAAACACTGGATCAATCCCAAATTTTGGTTTCAATGCTGCAGAAGCTGCCGCAGTCCCTTTTCCAACCTCCAAAGTTTTTGTCATCAGATCTCCTGATTTCGTAGCTAAAAAAACTTCTTTTTGTGCCGGACCATCATCTCCTTTATTTTTCTTAACCTGTGCCCATAATGGAATTTTTTGTGGCTCCCCCATGAGCTTTTCATAAGTCCCATCATCTGCTGGATCCAGAAGCTTATCTAGCGGTAAAACAGTTTTCCCATATTTTTTTTCAGAAAGTTGATTAAGAGTTTCAATATTTGCAGCCACCTTTTTCATGTATATAATCCCTTTTTCATTCAGAGTTCCATCTTCCTCTACATACGCTGAAGTAATCCCACCAACTAGAGCTCCCATACTTGCACCAGCTATCATGTGAATAGGTATCCCTTCTTTCTGAAGTTCATCCAAAACTCCTATATGAGTCAAACCCCAAAGACCACCACCCAAAGCTAATCCTATTTTTTGTCGAGTTTTTAATACTGTTTTTCCCAATTCCAAATGTACATCTGCCCATTGATTTTCCCTTTTTCTGATTTGAGCCAACCAATTTTCTACAACACACAATTCCGCTCGTAACATATGTGCCTCATTTTCTTTAATTCCATCATCCTCAAACAGAGCCCCAACCAATCCTGAAACCTTATCCTGTATACAATTCAATTCCTCCAAGGAACATACCTCATATTTTTCACGATCAACATCACACTCCTGCAGATGCAACAATAAATTTAACAAAAAACGTATTCGATTCAATTCAACAGAATTAAATAACTTCCGAGCTTTCAAATTGCTTCTCCATTCTAAATCGTTTTGCAGTTTAGATTCAAATTGTGACACTACCTCAGAAATAGAAGACTCCTCCAATTCTTTTTTTCTGGAAACATTATGTAAAATTGACATCTAGACATTTTACCATTTTTGAAATGATAATTCAAGCAATTATTGGGAAAATGCTTTATCTGTAATAGATTTCAACAAATTGACATAAATAAATTCTAATAAACCTCTTTGGATAATTGTATTTACAATTCGCTTTATTAACGGATCATTTAATCCGTATTCCACTACCAATGTTCTGTCAAGGTAGTCCAGGGATTTTGCTAACTTTATTTTTTCTGGCTCAGGTAAAATTGTATAATCTTCAACAGCTCTCTTACGTTTTACTTCGAAACGTCTTATTTCATTTAGTACATTTTGTTTAAAATAATTGGGGTTTACCATAGACTCAGAAGCCTTTCTATAAGCACTAAGAAAGGCATATGAATCCTGTGAAATATCACCTTTTCCATCAATACCAAAGGCTAAAATCAAAGAATCTATTTCCTGATTAAGTTTATCGATATGATCTTCCGCAATACGTCTTATATCTAAATTATGAATATCTCTGCTCATGTCTTCCCTTTTGAGTTCTATATGAAATGATAGCTGTTGTTTATAAAATCTGATTAAATCATCAGCTTCTTTTGATACATGTTCTATTCGCATAGCAATTGATTGCATAACAGCACCTAAATCAGCCGATACATTTATCTCTGGCTTTAGTGGATATTTTGTGATTATTAAAACTTGGTCCAATATCTGATTTGTTCTCTCTAACACATTAGATACTTGTGCATTCATAATACTATCTACCATTTCTTGCGCTTCCTTAGTTACCTGACGAAGCTTTTCTAATTCTTCTTCTCTAACATCCTCTTTAACAAGCTTATCCGCTCTTTCATCATTTGGATCAGACACCATCATTCGAGCATAATTTCGATTGTTATAATGATTATTATCGGTGAGAGCAAAAACTTTAGACATATTAATTGAAAATAGCCCTCTTTTTACTATTAACGGTTCTTTAGGATTCATCGGATAAAAAATTAAGAAATCCCAATCTTCATAGCCAAAAAGATGACTTTGTCAATCTTTTTTTCTTGCAATCCTTCCAATGACGGTTCTTTTTGAGACATCTATATACACAAAATTAGCATTGAACAGGCCTCCCCTATTGCCTTCTTGCAAGTTATGGAAGCACTTCGCCATACGTTCATCGATGATTTTTTAACACTTTAATCGCTTCATCCTTCGTTTTTACCTTCTTCTCCAACTGCAACTCTCTCATTTTTTCTTTTATCCTCCCCACTTGTGGACCAGCAGGAATATTTAAAATTCCCATAATTTCCGCTCCCGTGAGTAATTCTTTGACATAAGAAGGAAGAGCCCTTTCTATGTGAGCAGTTTTATATTCGGCTTTTATCTCAAAAAAGATGTTTTCGGCTGCTCTTCTATTTTGCATATGCAACGGTGTAGACCCCATCAGATCAGCATGATGCAAATTTAATAAATCCGCAAAATGAGGATTGTCAAAATAATGCAGTCGTGTCGTTTTTGACATCTGATGAAATTGATCAAAGATATGATGGTGATGAATAAGCCAAGTTATTTTTTCTATTGATGCTCGAGAAAATTTTAATTTTTTAAGCAGCGTTTTTGCGGCTAGGAGTCCAATTTCTTGATGGTGAAGAAACCGAATTCGACCATCTCGGTATTTCATAGTCTCTGTTTTTCCAACATCATGAAGCAGTGCTGCCCAGCAAAGTTCAGAACTGGGGTTTAATGGCAAATGTTCTAGTACTTGCATAGTGTGTGCAAAGACATCTCCTTCATTATGACATTCTTTTGGTTGTGGCACTTGCTTGAGTTTGTGTACTGATGGCATGATGACACGTAATACCCTAAGTTTATCCAGATCTTCGAAGCATTTTCTTCGGTTTGGATTTAATAGCATTTTATTCAGTTCTTCACGAATTCGTTCAGCAGATACCCCCAAGATAAGAAACGCATGTTTTTTTATAGCATCTCGAGATTCTTTTTTGTAGACCAACTTGAATCTATTTTTAAATCGTACGGCTCGGAGGATTCTGAGATGATCTTCTTGAATTCGTTTTTCAGGATCTCCAATAAAACGAAGTAAACCTCTTTTTAAATCTTTTGTACCATCAACGAAGTCATAATATTCACCATTTATTGGATCATAAAAAATACCATTTATTGTAAAATCACGCCTAAGTGCATCTTCACGAGCATCAGTAAAAGTCACATATTTCGGACGTCGTCCATCTGAATACCCTGAATCTGATCTAAATGTGGCTATTTCGAAGTGATGCTTATTTTCTTCTATCAAAATTACGCCAAAGTGTTTTCCAATAGGAAAAGTCTTTTGGAATAGTTTTTCAATTTGATCAGGAGTAGCACTAGTGGCAATATCAAAGTCCTCCGGTTCTTTTTTAAGTATTAGATCACGCACACATCCTCCGGCAAAATAGGCTTCAAATCCTTTTTGTTTTAATTTTTCGACGATCGCGACTGCAGTATTTTGCATTTCGCTTCATTATATCACATAAATTATAGAAATGAAATTGTTTTTATTGTGGAAGGTGTCTAAACATCTCCTCTGTTTCTTAACCATTGCTGGGTTCCTGGGGCTGCATAACCATTTACATTAGCATTTCTTTTTCTCATTACAGCTGTCACATTTCCAGCACTTGAAATAGCATTATCCATATGTTCATGAACTTCTTTTCTATCATCATTTGCCTTAGAACTATTAATAGCTTCTTGCACATGACCTGTTACCTCATCTATCTCTGACTGAGTAAGCCCTTCTGCATTTTTTACTACAGTCTTTCTTAATTCATGCGCTTTATTTAAAGATACTTGATCCATCTCAGATTCCAGATCGTCATCCCTTTCCCAGCCTATTTCATCATCCTGTTCATTATATTGAATAGCATCTTCATATTGGGCAAGAGCTTTATTTAACGGACTTACATCAATATCTCCTGGAGTTTCTCCTGCCATTTCTGGTCCTCCACGAAAGATAAATATATTCATATTAGTTTGAAATCCCTGGTGGTTTAGATTTTTCATTTTATTTAAATTAAAAAATAATTTTTATTTATAAGCCTCTTCAATTTCGGATTCAATAGTTTTTAGCTCTTTTGCTTCTTCTCTTTTGCTTGAAGCTTCATAAAGTTCATTATTAATTTTTTTTAATTTCATATTTTTCTCCTTTTGAATCCTAACGATATTCACCTGAGCGTTTGAAATCGCTATGATGATTTCTTCAAGCTTATTCTCCGGTACTAATTTTATTTTTTTCAGAAGTACAGCTCTTTGTTTATCTGTAATCCCTACCATCCGCTTTATCATATCAACGGCAGTTTGCTTTTTTTGAGATTGATTTTGATTGTTGATCATTTTTTAACTAGTAATTATATCATAATTACCCATATAATGCAAAACTTATTTTAAAACCTTTGTCAATCGATGCATCACATCTGCAGCTTCTGCCCGTGTAATTGGATCGTTTGGTACTATAAATCCACCCTTTTTTAAACCCAGTAATGAATTTTTGCGAGCAAATCCAAAGTATTTCGCAAACCAGGCATCTTCAGGTACGTCTGGATAAGGTTTGAAATTAATTTCATCAGGTTCAAATCCAGCTGTTAATGTGGAAATTTTTAAAAACTCTGCACGGGTGATGGTGTTTCACGGTTTAAAATCTCCAGGTCCATATCCTTTTACTATTCCTAGATCAGCAGCAGTAGTTACGTATTTATAGAACCATGAACTTTCTAAAACATCTGGAAATTGAGTTTCACCTCTAAATGTAGAAATATTATTTCCCTCTAACAGAATTTTTACGGCCTCAGCTCTATTTAGTGTTCCTTCGGGTTTAAATGATCCATCCGGATATCCGTTTACAATTTTATTATTCTTTAAGTATTTGATAGCTTCGGAATATTTATGATTATTTGGTACATCACTAAATACTTGTGCACGAAAACTTTTTGATTTTACTTCACCAAAATCACCACTAGCAATCAGTTTAAAAGTACTTCCTGTTGTCATCTTTATCCGTAATTTTGCTTCGTTATTTTTAAAATCACTTTCATATAACTTTGAAGGATTCACTTGTGTAAGATATTTTGCTGATGAAGATATCTCAATTCCATTTGATGCAACTAAAGCATCTTCATTTATTTTTAAAGTGATAATTTTTTCTTCACCAGGAATAAATGTTCGATCGGTTTCAAATGTAATATCATCTGTTGTCATATCTCGGTTTCGACTGTCTGTTCGAACTATTGGTTCGATTAGATCAGCAGGAAGCTCACTTGCTACAACTATTTCAGTAGAGATTATTTCTGGTTCAGATGTATGTCTCTCTTCGGTTTTAGTTTCAATTACCGTTTCTATAGGTTCTTCATCAGAAACTGTTTCAATAACTATTTTTTCTGGTTCTGTTTTTGGTTCAGGAATTATTATTGTTTCAGTAGAAGCTACTAAATTTGGAGCTATATAATTAGTATTTTTTGTAATAAAAGTAATTGGATGTGTTGTATATTCTTCAGCATTTGTTTTTCCAACTCCATGCTTTACTCCATCAAAATAAGAATTATAACCTGCAGCCTGTACGTCTTTCCACTGAAATGGCCAGTAAGGATGGAAAGGAGCAGAACGTCGATCAATCTGAAAATGTAAATGAGGAGTCGTCGCAAATCCGCTTTCTCCAACTTTTCCGATTACTTGTCCTTTTGTTACCTCTTCCCCCTCCCTAACCAATATTTTGGACATATGAGCATAATTTGAATACAACGTTGTATTTTTTTCGGGATTATCTGGATCAGGAATACCCACATGTGCTATCGACACCACCCATCCAAATCCAGAAGTTTGATTTTCTGCTTTAAAAACCACGCCATTTGAAATAGCTCGTACGGGAGTTCCGATAGGAGCTTTTATATCTATCCCTGTATGTGATCCAGAATTTTCTGTTCCATCTAGCATATAGTTTCCTAGATGTGGCACAGGGTAGGTAATATAAGTGTTTCGTTGTAGATCTGTTCCTTTTCCCCATTCCATTCCAGCTTTCATGTTTGCTATATTATAGTCTGGAATTGGAATCAGTTTTGACTTTGGTAGCTGTGCATATGTCATCTTTCTTTGTACATCAGATAGATTTGCCCAGTCTGGAACTTTTTCTATTGGCACAGTTGTTCCGGTAAATTCAGTGGGAGTAAGTTCTATTAGGCTTGCTCGGAACATGTAAGCATATTCTTCAAAGAAATCTGAAGAAAGGATACTAAAAACCAATAATGGAAGAATCCAATATGAATGTGTTTTTGCATGAGTTTTATGTTTATCAAATAGTTGTGCAAGTTTTTTGTGACATTTGTTTATTCCTACAGAGCGAGGGCTTAATGGATTTTTGGAAATTTTTCTGCACTGAAATTTTATGATGCCTTTTTTCTTTAGCCATATGGTTATAAAACCTAATGTTACAATAGTTGCTAATAACTTGAAAATATTTTTATTCCTCATTTTAACATGATTAATCTAGACATTATAGCACACTATTATAGTTTTTTCAAACGAAAAACTTGAATAATTCACACTTATTGTTACAGTCCTAATGTAATTAATAATTTTTTTAGAAATGGAAGAAAAAATGAAAAAATTGGAGGACTAGTTCGAAGAAGCAAAAACAGAAGGCTTAGTAGACTTCAAAGTCTCTGTTCGAGAAGGGGTTGATATGTCAGAAGTAACTAAGGAGGATGTTGCTCGAAAAGTTAATGAGATGATTAAGGCACCAAAAGTTACTCATCATCCAGATATGTTCTAATAATCGATTTATAGAACAAAGAAAAAAAACAGAATTCGACTCGATTAGATCGAATTCTGAGAAGAAGACATTACGGAATATCGGAGGTCATTTTCGATAGAAAATTACCAGAGATATGGAGTCATGTCTGACGACGCACGCGTAGCTCAGCTGGATAGAGCATCGGTCTTCGGAACCGAGGGTCATAGGTTCGAATCCTATCGCGTGTACCAAGCAAGATGACCCCTTTTTACATCCCCCATTAGCCCTTTATCACAAAGGGTTTTTGGAAGTTCGAGCCGCTTCGGAGCGAGCTTTCGTAGCGCTTGGATTTCCAAGTACTGTTTTTGCACTCCTAGAGTGATTTCTTTGCGATTTAAGACTAGGTTCGAGCTAGTTTTTGAAAATATGAATTTCTTCTCTTTTATGCTTCCTTTTTTGAAACGTTCGCAAACACCAGATACGAAATCAAATTCCTGTTCCGCTTCCGTGAGATATTTATCAGAATTTTGCTGAAGCAAATGAAGTTGTTGTTGCCATTGCTCTCTTTCGCCCTCCAGTTCCTTCTTTTTTGATTCAAATTTTTCTTTTTCAATTTCCCGATCCAACCGCATATCAAAGAGCTCATCTAACCTCTTTTGTGCTTTGTTATAGTTCTTTTGGAGTGATTTCAGTTGTAGTTCGTTTACCTGAGAATTTTCCTGATGTAAGTATTTGAGCCACTTTATAGCCCATTCTTCAAAATCTGGATCAATTTCTATTCGACTTAAAGTTTCAATGATCTGATCTTCAAGGATTTCATCTCTCACATATCCTTGAGAGCAAGGACCTTTCTTTTTCGTGCATCGATAATAAACATACCAATTTCCTTTAGAGATGGTTCTTTTCGTAATTTTATGTCCGCATCTTTTGCATTCGTGAGGATTTCTGGCGGTGAGCTGAAGCCTACACTTCGGACAAGCGTACTTCACTTTTTGCTCGGCTGTAATAGCACTATCACATTCTCCGCATTTTATCAGTCCGGTAAAAGGAAATTCTCTGGATTCTGTTTTGGCTCTTCCCTCTCTCCCTAAAATTTCCTGTACTTTTTCAAACTCTTTTTGGGAAACCATTGGTTTATGCGTTCCCCAATTCTCGTTTTTCCCTTTTCCCACTCTTCCGTAATAGAAAGGATTGGTAAGTATGCTGTGAAGTGATGATATGTGTAGCTTTGTACCTCCTTGTTTTTTTCTTTTAATGGTTCGAAATCCCCAATCTTCATCCGATATTTTGCATATTTGGCTCAAAGAATATGTACCAGTCAGATAGAGATCCCACATTCTACGAACTAAATGAAATCTTTCCGGATCATGAATAACTGTTTTATCGATTCTATCGTTTAAAAATCCATGAGGAGCTACCCCACACCAACCACCTTTCCCTATCTTTGTTTTGTTTCCCCTTTTGATGTTTTTGGATAAATCCAGACTGAATTGATTCGCCATTCCCAATTCAACAGTAAGGGAGAGCATACTGTCGTTTGGAGTAAATCTTGAATAACGAGTTTGAATACACTTCAGTACTCCACTCTGAAGCGAATGAATAATTTGTCCTCCTTCAACCATGTTCCGAGCTAATCGATCAGCTTTCCATGTTAAAACAGCATCAATCTCACCATTACAGAGCATATCCATCATAACCATATAGCCATCTCGATTATTGGGCTTATGAGCCGATCCTTCGTCCTTAAAAATACGAACAACGTTAAATCCCTGATCTTTTGCAAATTGCTCCATTTCCTCTGTTTGTGATTCAATGGAAAGTATCTGCTTTCCAGCATCTTCATTTGATTTACGAACATACAGTCCAAACCGAAGGTTTGAGAATTCATTTTCCATTTTTAAGGGGGTTACAAAAAAGGACGGTCCTGGCTTATCCCTTACATTTCAAACTTGGCAGTTTTCATCGTAACGGCAGAACCGCCCATTTCTGGACATAAAAAACGGTCTGCCGAATTTAAAATTGAGGGATAAGCAATTGAAATGTATATTTTTGTTTTGATTAGTTCAAATTAATTTTTTCAGTGCCACTAGATTTTCATGCGAACATGCTACAATTTTCTTGTTTCTTTAGTTTGTTAGATAGGTAAGACTTGTAGCATTAGTAGAATTTAATGCTACAACAAATGCTACATTCTATTTTTTGTTTCTATAGAAGGGGTTCTTGTGGATTTGTAGCATTGTAGCATTTTTTTGGGGGGAGCAGATCTTTAAGTTCTGGAAAAGATGATCTTTTGATTAAATCTTCCAACTGCATCTTTTTGGGAAGCCAAACTCTTTTCCCTCTATCTGATCCAGTACTGCACATTTCGTATTTTGTATTTTCATCCACTACTCGATTGCTTTTTAGCATTCTTCCAATGCTTTGAGGGGTTGGTTTGTATCGATCATCTGTAATATCCATCTGTTCTGTGATGTAGTTTCCTATGTGAGTAGCATTAAGAACTAAATAATCTTCTTTTGTATTTGAAAATGATTCGGCAATAAACTTCAACACATAATAAAAACGGTCTTCGTACTTATTAGAATCCTTTTCAAAACCACCCTTTCGTACAAGATAATCACGCAAATCAGTATTCCCTGAAAAATATTCAGAAATTCCACAAATTATTGAATACACATCCGAAGGTCTTCCGTACATTTCTTTTTCCTCAAAGTTTCGTTTATTTTTTGCAATAATTTCATGAAAATCCTTCCAATGGAAAAGACTATAAACAAAGAGTTTGTTTCGCATTTCTTGAAATCGAAGTTCATCCTCAAAACTTAGAGAAAAAATATTTTTAACATTCCGTTTGTTTCTTACTGTGTGAATAATGATGCATCGAGAAAGCAATGAATCATCAAATTTTACTTTATTTACCGAAAAACTCTTTGTTCCGAACGTATGGAATCGCTGTTCCTGCTCTTCTACCTTCTTCTTTCCCATATTTACGATCACATAAGCTCCATTCTTTAAAAAACCTGTATTTAGGACACCAATAGCATTTTTCTTGTCATCTTTATCCAGTTTATCCAATTCGTCTATATTTTGGCTGGTCTGAAAAAAATGAATATTGCGCACCATTGCTAGCATACTGGTTTTCCCAGAAAAACTGCCATTAAACTGTAAATAAGAAAGTAGTGTTTGCAGAGAGGATTTCCCTGTTCCGGCTTCCCCATCCAATAGCATATAAAAAGTTCGCCCAATAGCATTGATGAAATAAGAATGGACAATATTTGTAGCAACTAGATGAATTTCTTCTTTGCAGAAAAAATCGTAGAATTCTGTCAGAAGTTCACAAAGTTCAAAGTAAATATTTTTTCCTAAAGACGGCTGGTTTAAGAAAAGCTTCAGTCCCTCTTTATTTGGACGATTTATTTCAGGAGAAGGTAAAAATATAGGTAATCTAAAATCGTATCTTCGGTCTTGATACTCAAAAAAAGAAGCATTCTTTTCCTTGTCTAAACCTACGCATAAATGTTCTCCATTGAAGAGTAGAACCAAAGAGCAGTCTTTTTCAATAGGAAATGTATGAAAGAATAAATCATCTTTTATCACATCACTCAAAAACACTGGTTTGTGAGTTGGTGTATTCAGATACTTATGGATGATGTCCTGAACAGGATTCTTAGGAGATATTATTTTTCGAAGACACATAAAAGCATCTATTTCATTTTTTTCAGCATGCCACTCAGATTTCACAAAAAAATCATTTACATCTCCCTTTTCAGGAAAGTTTTCCGGCCACTTTATTTGATAGATTTCTATTTCCGGAAGATGTTCTTGGAGTACTTCTATAATCCTTTTTGTTCCACTCCTTCCTCCTTCGTCATTATCAAAACAGATCGTTACCTTTTTGATATTTTTAAAATAACCGATCCATTCTTCTTTGAAAGTAGTAGCGGAGGGCATACCAATTGCACAAATGCCGTTAGATAGAAGTGTAAGCGTGTCTATCTCTCCTTCTGTGATAAAAACTTCATCTATTCCTTCCACATTTTGCAGGAGATAGGGACAAAGCTCCGTTCCAGATTTAGCAAATATTTTTACTGGATCGTCTTCTTTCCAAGCTCTAAATCGGAAAAATAGTGGATCTCCTGATGTATCAAAATAAGGAATGAATATTTTGGTGCTTCCTTTAGCTTCTTTGCAACTACCAAATCCAATCTTAAATTCTTCCAAAATATCCCGAAAAATTCCTCGGTCTTCGAGGTATTGAATTATTTTAGGAGAATTGAGCAATTGTTTGTGGTATTTCTCAATATCATCATTTGTAATAGTTGAAGTCGGCTTTTGTAATGTCTGATCTTTGTTTCTTGTTTGATCTAACTTTTTTTGGCTAGATTTATCTCCCTGTTGCATCATTCCAGAAATTCTTTCTGCTACTTCCAACACCTTTGAAAAATCTTTGTTACAATCCAGATTTTCTTTTTGTGCGATAAATTCAAAGAAATCTCCAGATATTCCGCAAGAATGACACTTAAATTTATCTGCTCCGAAAAAACTAAATGAAGGTTTTTGATCTTGATGTGCGTCAAAAGGACAGGATATGTTTTTATTTTCCCGATACTCAATTTGATAGTGTCGGCATATTGATTGCCAGCTAAGGGACGAATGTATTTGATCTTTAATATTCATGGGCATTATTAATGGGATAAAGGAATAGGAATGTGTCAGGCTTTGTTGCTTCCCCCTTTCGAGAAATCCACCAATTCAAGAAGATCTCGACCTTCCATTGCTAGTTCTTCTTGAGACAGGGAAATTCCAAACTTTTTTTGATAAAGTTCATTTAGTTCGGCAATAGCTTCTGGCGGAAGTTTCATTTAGAGGTTAGAAATACGTTGTTTAAGAATTTTGAATTCGGTCAAAATCGTCTGAGCATCAACTTGTAGTGATTTTGCCCAGAAGCGATTAGCAATAGGAGAAACGTCAAGCTCTTCACAGAAATAAAAGTACACTCGACCATCACCTTTTCTTTCCATGTGTTCGACAGGAATACCACTAGCTATGATGGAAGTAGCCAGAGCTGTGTCGCTGGTTGAATAGAGATCATTCATGGTTAATAAAAATTAGGAATATTAAAAAAACTTCTTCACGGACTATGAAGAAGTTGGGAGGTGACTCACTGCGACTCACCCCCTATCAGAGTGAGTCACGGCCTAATTTTTAAACAGTTTTCTTACTTTTCCTGCGTCGTAAGAAAGGATTTTTATTCCAAGATCTCTCATTGTTTTTTTCTCAATTCTTTTGATGGCATCTTTTATAGAGCGTTTTTGTTTTCGACTGACTATTCCATCATCACTAACTTTATCCTCAATTGTCTCATATAAATAATCCCACTCTAAAACTAATTCTTTACTTTCACAGAGTAAAAATTTGCAAATTTTATATTCTAAAGAGAAATCCCCTCTACTTTCTCTCGAAATCAAACAACACCTTTCTTCAAAAGAAATTTTTCCGCTTTCCGGATCAAATAAAATATCCTTTGAACTTGGTATTGAATAAAAATCATGCCCCTCCTTCTCTTTTAAACTTTGTTCTTCTGTTTCTTTGCTTTGAATAGAGACTTTTGATGTAGCTTTCTCTAAAAAGAATTCTTTAATCTTTTTTGGATGTAGGCTAGCAAAAAAATCACAAGAAGGAGGAAATGTTTCTTTCGGATTTATTTCATAGGGATGTATCTTAATAGGTATCCTCCCAAAAAACCAATGTAAAGAATAAAAGATTGACACACGAATAGAAA
>CAZQFO010000015.1:0-22807 GCA_964592695.1 uncultured Candidatus Peribacteria bacterium | reverse complement strand
CCTCCGGCTATTAATGGGACAAAAACATTGTCATCTACGTAGTATTTGCCAATTTTAATCGGAATTGTTTCAAATAAAATTGAAATTGAAGAAGCTAATAATGCCGGAATGAGTGGAACAAAAAACTGTGCAGCAAAAGTGCCTGTTAATACACCGATCCCAACACCGAGAATATTTTTTCTTTTGTTCCAAGGTATTTTTAGTTTATTATACTTTGCAGCGAAAAGATGATTTAGCGAATCCCCAACCGAAAGGATTAGTATGGCCGAATAGGCTATTTTAAGATTTTCTTTTCGAAAGATAAGGATGCATAAAAATACGCCTAATAAAAAGAAAAAAGCCCCCCTACCAGGGAAGTTTTTATCTCGTTGTCTATCAAACATTTTCAGAACATTTGAGATCAATGGAATTTCTTTGAATTGAGAAAACAAGGAAATAATAAGTCCAATAACAAGCAATCCTGCAATTTGCCAGATTTTTAAAAACCCAGCCCAGTGCATAAAAACACAAAGAAATCCAAAAACAAAATGAAAACTCTGACGTCGAAATTCTCTTTCTTTCCAGAGCAATCCAACCATTTTTATGATTTCCGGATGTGAAAAAAATGATCCAATTATCCCTCCCAAAAATATACCACCAGCTATATCAGAGGCAAAGTGTACGTTTTCATACACTCGTGAAAATCCAATACAAACTGCAAAAATAGCCCACAGTATACCGATGGATTTTGATAATCTAAAAAACGGAATAAGTAGTGAAAATGCAACAGCAGTATGAGCAGAAGGGAAACTAAATGAACTAGCGTACACCAGAGGATGAATGTCTAGAATTTCATAAGGCCGAGGAACATGAAAGAACGATTTCAAAATAAAAGATAAGATCCCGGTGGTAATAACTGCAAAAAAAGCAGGAACAAGTTTGCTCTGATGTTTTGGATTATTTATAACACGATAGGTAGTCACTAAGGCAAATCCAATAAGAAAAACCCAGATTAGGCGTTCTGTTAAAAACACAATCGCCTGGTCCATCCATGGTGGACGCCCCTCTGTATGAAGAATCAAAAAAACATATCGATCAACCATTTTGCCAATGGCAAACAAAAAAATACCGCATCCCGACCACCAAAAAATTTCTTTTTTTACAGAAGAAAAATCAAGCTTCGATAGTTTTCGACCAAATATTTTCACTCCGAAATTATATCAGAAAAAAAACATGAAATCCACTTGGCATTTCGGCGAGAGTGGGTATTTTAAATATTAAAGAGTGGGGTAACTATTCAGCTATTGACTTCATGAAAATCAAGCAAAGGTCTCAATAAAGCAATCAATACTATCATGTTCGCACTTCGACCTTAATGGCACTTTTCCCGAGGACTCCCTACGGTCGTCCTCGTGAAGTGCCAAAAATTCAATCCTTTATATCGTGCTGAATAGTTACAGAGTGGGTAATAAGAAAGTTGTATGAAAAAACCTCCTGAATTCGATTTCTCTTCACGTGAAAGTATAAGAAATTCAAGTGTTCTTGTGCAAGTAGATTGTCCTATTATTACTTTAATGCAACAAGTAGAAGAGGGTACTCGAACTGTAATTGTTTGGGGAAGAGCTTATACAAATGAAAAAGAACTAACATTTAAATAATTAAAATGCCTAATAGCCGAATTGAATTTCCTGGATTTGAAGCACCGTCCGAGAGAGCATTCATTAAAGAAGATGCTTTGAACCAATTGAAACAGTTTGATTTTGTGAGAGTAATTGAATCGGATATGAAAATAACTGTTGTTGATTCCAAATTGGAATCACATATGAAAAAACTAAAAATTGTACAGTATTTGGTAGATATGCAACGTTTGTTTGGTTGGACAGTGAATCATGTTTAGTTAAGAGGAGAGAGTGGAAATGAGAGATTCTAGCTCATAACCAAGTTTTCCTCTCACCAATATCACACGTAGCAGAAACTAAAATATCAAATCAATTCCTGAATTCGTAATAACTGATTGTACTTACATATCCTTTCAGATCGACAAAGCGAACCCGTCTTTATTTGTCCAGCGTCCGTTCCGACCGCTAAGTCAGCAATAAAACTATCTTCAGTTTCTCCTGAACGGTGAGAAATCACAGTTCCCCAATTATTTGCTTTGGCCAATTTCATCGTTTCAAATGTTTCACTCAGAGTTCCAATCTGGTTTACCTTGATCAAAATAGAGTTACATAATCCTTTTTCTATCCCCATTTGAAGTCGTTTCTTATTGGTCACCAATAGGTCGTCTCCTACCAACTGTACCTGATCACCAAATCGAGATTGCATTTCAGAAAATCCTTCAAAATCATCTTCAGAATGAGAATCTTCAATTGAAATTAATGGATATTTTTGAAGCAATTTTCCGTAAAAATCAGTTAATTCTGAAGCTGATAATTGACTTCCATCAACCGAATATTTGCCATTCTCATAAAATTCAGATGCGGCTGCATCGATAGCAAGTTTTACGTTATTGGAATTATATCCGGCAGTGTCTATGGCTTCCATGATAACCTCAAAGGCATCAGCAACCTTCGGCAAATGTGGGGCAAAACCGCCTTCATCACCGACTCCGATAGCTTCTCCACGGTTTTTCAAAATCTTTTTTAGTGCCTGAAAAATTTCTGCTCCAGCTCTTAGATTATCGGCAAAACCATCAAACTGAGGAAGTACCATAAATTCTTGAATCGCAAGACCTGAGTCAGCATGAGAACCTCCATTTATGATATTCATCATGGGACGAGGGAGACTGGTTTTGCCTCCAAATAGATCGTTAATATGCTGAAAAAGAGGAACATTTTTTTGAGTAGCTGCTAATCGTGAAGCGGCAAGGGATATTCCCAGAATTGCATTGGCTCCGAGTTTTGATTTGTTTTCTGTTCCGTCTAATTCTATCATTTTTTGATCAAACTTTTCTTGTTCCATAGGATCTGAGCCTACTATTTCAGGAGATAAAATTTCATTTACATTATCAAGAGCCTTTAATACTCCTTTTCCGCAATATCGAGCTTTGTCGCCATCACGCATTTCTAGTGCTTCATGGATACCGGTAGAGGCTCCAGAGGGGACTGCTGCACGTACGGTATGAGTGTTGTCTGATATTTCTACTTCGACAGTGGGATTACCTCTGGAATCGAGGATTTCACGAGCGTGGACGGAGGTAATGTTTGGCATTTTTAAATGATTAATGAGTAATCTCCCTACGTTTAAACTTCGGAAGACAGATGAATAATGATTAATTACAGCCATTATTAGTTGAATAATAATGAAGTTATCGAAAATTTAAAATTAAAAAATTTGTGTTTTCAATAAAATTTAATAAAACAGAATTAATTAATCAGTAAATAAATGACAAGTTTTGAATCTATAGAAACAAATATGGCTGTGGAATTGGAAAATGAGGCTATTGCATCGAGGGATCGTCAGAGAGGTCGGAGATTGTGGGAAAGGTCCCTGGAGATAAGAGGTGAAATAAGTAGAGAAGAAGTGCTTGGAGCTTACATTGCTGCAAAAGTTCGACATATGGCAATTAGAAAATAAAACGTGTAACTGACATTATATTTTTGCATTGAAAAACAAAAAAATTGAATTATATTAGTCACGATGAATCCACAAACTCTTCCAACAAAGGCTGAATTAGAGCGTATGAAACATGATGCCTCAGAAATGCTTGAAGATGCGCTTGATATGTTAGCAGTAATTAAATCTATGCAAGAAATCCAGGATAATCCGGAGGAAGATCAGTGGATATCTTGGGATGATTTAAAAAAAGAAATAAATGTGTGATGAAATTAATACTTCATAAATCAGTTGAAAAACGCTTAAAAAAACTCCAGGAAGAGTCTTCCAAAGATTATCTTTTAGTCTCCAACGGACTAGATGATCTGGAGTGTAGTGGTTTTTCATCATCCAATATAAAGGCTGTAAAAAATAGTAAAAAAGTTTTTAGAAAACGTGTTGGAAAGTGGAGAATATTGTTTACTGAAGATGGATTCGTTTTGAGAATATGGATTGTTTATCGCAAGAAAGGACCAAGGGATTATGATAAATGGTTAAATTTTATTGCTCAAAATATATGAAACTCACCCTCCTCATGGCTATCACTCTCGACGGAAAAATCGGAAAAGATTCCGATCATTTTCCTGATTGGACAGAAAAAGCAGATAAAAAGCTTTTTGTTGAAATGACGAAACGAGCTGGGGTGATAATCATGGGATCTAAAACATATGATACTATTGGTAGCCCACTTCCTGGCAGAAAAAATATGGTACTAACGCGAAAAGATCGAACGTCCGATAATTCCGATCTTGTATTTACCAGTGATTCTCCGTCAGATATTTTACAAAAACTTGAAACCGAAGGATATTCTGAAGCGATATTGGCAGGAGGGTCAAAAGTTAATACAATTTTTGCAAAAGCTGGATTGATTGATGAATTAGTGATAACTATTTCTCCATTAATTTTTGGATCAGGATTATCAATTTTTGAGTCAGAAATATCAGTGGATTTGGCACTTGAAAAAGTTGAACCAATTGGTGATAATACCATCTGTGTGAAATATAAAGTCCTCAATTAAAATGAAATTTATCGTAGGTTTTCCTCCAAATGATCCAGAATTTGATCCCAAAAAATACGGATGGACTCAGTTAGATAGCCCCAATTTTACAGTTTCATATTTGTTGGCAACGATTGGATCGTTGCTTTTTGCGAGTTTATTCTTGTTTATAGTAGACTATTTGTTAGTGTTTTTGACTGGCGAGGGAGTGTTTGGATCAGTTTATGAATATTACATTCCTTTGGTGTTCTCTATGGCAATAATCCCTCTCCTGCATGAGCTTTGCCGATTACCGGTAATTCCATTTGATGCCAAAGATGAACGTGTTATCACAATGCCTCATGAGAGTGTAGTATGGCTAGAGGTTGCGTATAATAAAACTATGTCTCGAAGTCGGTTTACCATGGTATTGTTATCTCCATTTATTATTTTATCGATAATTCCGATTGTACTTTCATTAATTTTTCAGTTTAACTCTCCTTGGATTTACACTCCTGCATTTATAAATGGAATATTCTCTGCAGATGATTTTGGGCTTTTGTATCGGATAATAAAGAATGTTGCAAAGGAATCTTTGATTCGTACAGATGGACTCGAAGTGTGGTACAAAAGTAAAGAGAAGAAAGAAAAAGAGAAGAGAGAAGAGTTGGAAAATTGAGAGTAAAAGTGAGGATTAGTTATTATTTTTATTTTTAGATATAAATCATGAAATTTAATGTTTTTAGTGTTTTAGATTGGATTGTCTCATTTTTTGTTTTTGTGGTGATTCTGTTTTTGATTTATCACATGGGAACGAAACTTGGAATTATGGTTCAAAAAATTTGGGTAAAGGAGACATTGATAGCTGGAGCAGATGCTCAGGTGCTTCATGGCATAGCTCATGCGATAGTACTGGTAAAAGCCTACAAGATATTAGTTTCTTATTTAAAAACTCATCATTTGAGTATCAAGTACTTGGTGGAAATCTCCATTATTGCGGGGGCTATTGAAGTAATATTTAATGCCACAAGTCATGATATCATGCTCAATATTATATTTGGAATTTTTGCCATATTGAATTTAATTTTATATTTGATATTTTATGAGAAGTTAGCACAGATGGAAGTAGGAGAAAATAAGATAAAACGTGAATTTAAATCACTATTAGATAAAGAATAATTTCGTGGAAACACAATGAGCTTCATTGAAAATAATCCAAATCTATTTAGAATTGCATTTTTGTACTCAAAATTATCAATTATCATTTTCCAATTCTTCATTTCAGGAACTATCACATGATTTTGACTCGTCACGAAATTTTCGAACTGATTGAAACTCAAAAACTTGTTTTTGAGCCTCGTCTTGATAAATTCCAAAATCAGCCACATGCGGTTGATTTGAGATTAGGTTTGGTTTTTTATCTCTCAAAAACTTGGAAACTGACGGATCGTGGACGTGAAGTGTTAACTGTTGATGTAACCGAATCTGCAGGAGATAATTTTGAAAAAGTTGAACTCTCCCCTGGACAGTTCTTTGATCTGGCACCGGGAGAGTCGATCATAGCTTCAACACTAGAAAAAATATCTCTCAATGCGTCAGATCTCATGGGAGTCCTCTATCCCCGAAGTTCGATTAATCGTCGTGGATTGTCAGTTGATCTTACAGGGATAGTAGATACGCATTATTCCGGACATCTGATGATTCCGATATTAAACAAAACATCTTCCCAAATCATTCGTATTTATCCAGGAGAGAGGATTTGTCAGATTGTATTCAAAAAATTAGAAACTCCGTTGTCTCGTGAAGATGCTTTAATACACGGTGGAATAGCAGCTAAGTATGATGGTTCGACATCAAGAGAATTAGCCTCGAAAAAAGATGCCGATGTGGAGATTGATTTAATAAGGAATGGGGACTTTGAAGGCTTGAAAAAAATAGAATATTAATTATATTTAAAGAAATGACTACTATTTCTATCAAAAATGAGTTACAAAATATTGCTGATCATCTTCCTGAGGATGCATCATTTCGGGATGTGATGTATCAGTTATATGTGCGAATGAAAATTAGTGAAGGCAAGAAAGCTGCAGAATGTGGTGATGTACTATCACATTCTGAGGTAAAAAAACAATTTTTGAAATGACAAAAGTCGTATGAACAGCTCCAGCTGTAAAAGATTTAGAAAATATTACTGAATATATTTCTCGTGATTCAGAATATTTTGCTCATGTGGTTATTGCTGATATTTTCAGTGCTGTTGATTATTTGGAACAATTTCCACGGTCAGGAAGAGCCGTACCAGAAATGTCAGATACAAATCTACGAGAATTAATAATTGGAAGTTATCGGATAATTTATGATTTTAATCAATCGACAGTTCGTGTTTTGACTGTTATTCACTCTGCCCAAGAATTGAACATGTAATATAATTATGTATGAATTAGGTATGAGATTGTAAAAGAAAATAAATATCTTTTAAACCACAACTCCATGAAAAAATTGTTTAGAAAAAGTTTAATTATTGGGATCTGTGTCGGAGCTTTAATTAGCATTATATTTTTGGTGTGTGTATTAAATTGCGAGTCTTTGTCATGTCTTGGATGCACTATATTCATGCCTGCTTTTTGGCTAGAATTTTTAGGTTTATATGGGGAAAGCACGGTCTATGATGTTTCTTTTCATATTATAAATTTAGTGATGACCATCACATTAGTTTTTTTGATCTGTTGTTTTATAAGTGGTTTAGCTTGGGGAATAAAAAGAGTATTTAGGGCTTGGAACAAAATAACCATTCAAATTTGATGTCTTCTTGTCCGTCAGCTTCCTCCTTCGCTATACGTCCAGTATGAAATAAGCTTCGGCGGACAGGTCGTCAGTAAACCCTCGCCATATTCCCGATATGACTCGGTTTTACTTCCTTGCTGACGAACAAAAATCCTATCAAATTTTTGAATCTTTATTTTCTTCCAAACCCTTAGAAAGAGTTTGTAAATATTTCACAATCCTAAAAGAGTCTCTCTAATTTTGTCTAATCCATCTTCAAAATCCCGATAAACAATCTGAGCTTTTGTCCCCGGAATGCCTCGAGCCATCCGAGTAATCCTTTGATCATCTTTGTAATGCACAATGATGGTTTTGTTCAATGTTTTCGCAATCTCCAATTCGATGCCAACACCCAGAGATGGTTCTCCGATGTAAGCAATGATGATGTCGGCTTTAGCGACTTGTTCGTAATCCATATCATACACCTCTTCTGGAGTAATGTTTGGATGGGCAACAGGATCGCTATGTAGATGAGGCGTGTATGGCTTAAATCCTAAATTTTTACAAAGATCATCAATGTCTTCATAGAATTTTTTTGTTTTTTCTGGATCAGAAATATTGGTGAGACCACCAGAGATGTAAACTTTATTCATTTTAGTTGTTATTAAAAATCATCTAAATACTATTGTATCATCATGAATAGTCAAATATCAGATATGCCATATATTCCTGAAGGAGGAACTATTAAATTCGTTCCACTAGAAAATGAATTTATGCAAGCGGCAAAAAATGCAGCTGAATCCCTTTCTCTGGATGCAAAACATCCGACAGGTGCTGTGGTTGTGATGGATGGAGAAATAACCGGGATAGGAGCAAATGATTCTGAATGGCATGAAAACAATGAGTGTGAGCGAAAATTACAGGGGATCCCAACTGGTAAAGGTTATGATTTGTGCGAAGGATGTCATCCACGCAATCACGCAGAACCGTCTGCTATTCGTCAGGCAGAGGAAAATGGAAAAAAAGTAGCAGGAGCTGATTTGTATCTGTGGGGACACTGGTGGTGTTGCAAAGATTGCTGGAATGTGATGATTTCGGCAGGAATTCGAGATGTTTATTTGGTGGATGGGGCGAGGGAGATGTTTTATAATAAGCGTTAAACTATGCTGGTAAAAAAGTGGATTTTTCCAATGTTTTACTCCATTGAATCATTTTTTCTTTCTCAACTTCAATTACTTCAATTCCACAGCGCATTCCATTTGCATCTACATCGCAGTTTATGTTATCATTAACAACTACCGTTTTCATAACAGGGTTCTCTGAAAACTTAATATACTAGACCGCTTTAAAATTTTAATATTTCTTCATGCCTACAATCAGAATAAACAAGGAAAATGAGAATGCATTTCATTTTTTAACACTCACAACATATAATCCGGTAAAAAAATATTACGTTGATTTGCCTGAACATTGGGTTAGTATAGTAATAAATCGGATGCTCAAAAAAAATTATATGTTGGAATATAGATGATTGTGATTGATCTATATCTGCTGTTCTGATAAGGCTCCACAGCCTTCTTGTTTTTCATGATCAATTTGTCGGACAATGGAGCCAGCGAAGATGGGAGATATTTTTTTCAAAAGCCATCAAAAAAGTACTTCCCCTATCTCTCTGAGACAATCTTGCTAAAATATGATCTGTATAAAATATTCCCATTTTAATCATTATTAACCGATCTTGCTACAGCATCCACTACTTCCGGATCAAACGGACTGGGAATAATTTTATCTGGAGTGGGATTTTTTACTACAGAAGCTAATCCTTCAGAAGCTCGCAATTTCATTTCCGTAGTAATTTTTGTAATTCCGGCATCGAGCAATCCTCGAAAAAATCCAGGGAATATGAGTACATTATTGATTTGATTTGGAAAATCTGAACGCCCTGTGGCCACTATTGCGGCTCCAGCTTTTTTTGCTACATCTGGGAAAATCTCAGGAGTAGGATTTGCCATGGCGATGATAATGGCATCTTTGTTCATGGAGGTGACCATCTCAGAAGTGACTAATCCAGCTTTAGAAACTCCGATAAACACATCCGCTCCTTTGAGCGCATCTGCCATAGTTCCTTCTCGATAGGTACAAAAAGCTTTTTTTGTTTCATGTAAATTATCTCTTTCGCAACATACGATTCCCCTAGAATCAACCATTTCGACATTTTTTATACCCCAGTCTTTCAGCAGTTTGGCAGTAGCGATACCAGCGGCTCCAGCTCCGGAGAAAACGACTCTTATGTCGTTTTTATTTTTTCCAACAATCTTTAATCCGTTGATTATGGCTGCTAACGCAACCATTGCTGTTCCATGTTGATCATCATGAAAAACCGGTATATCGAGAGTTTCAATCAACCTTTCTTCAATTTCAAAACATCTGGGAGCAGCGATATCTTCCAGATTTATTCCTCCAAAAGTTGGAGCTATTCGTTTTACGGTTTCTATAATTTCATCTGTGTCTTGTGTGTCCAGCACAATGGGAATAGCATCTACCCCTCCAAATTGTTTAAACAACATAGATTTTCCTTCCATCACAGGAAGAGATGCTTCTGGACCGATGTTTCCTAATCCTAAAACAGCTGATCCATCTGAAACCACAGCTACATAATTTTTTTTCATGGTCAATTGTTTTGCTAGATTTTTATCTTTCGCAATATGACGACATGGCTCGGCTATTCCGGGAGTGTAATGAATCGATAGATCCTCTTTGGTTTTAAGTTCTTTTTTGAGTCCGGTGTAGATTTGGCCGCCAGTTTTTTGTCGTGCGGCAACAGATGATTTATCATAATTTGTCATGCAGCGATTCTAATTAAATAAATGGTGGGAAACAAGGGGAAAATGTTTGAACTTATTGATAAATCATGATATAATATTTGGATAATTATGAAAATAATACATAATCAGTTATTTCAGCTGCAAAAATCAACTCGGTTTTTGAACAGAAAAACTCCAGGAGGAGATTATAAATCATATCTCAAATCCGAAACAAAAGAATTTGAAAAAGGCGAGTTTGTAAAAGGAGGAATACTGGAATTACTCGATCAGATGAATGCTCGAAAAGGAGTCTCCGCTAATACGGAAAAACGAATAAAAAACTATTTTGAGCAAAGACGAAGCTCATTAATTAACAGATTGCCAAATGATTTTGCATGGAAAAGAGCAGCTTCAAAAATTCGGAAAAATCCTGATATAGAATTAGATGAAGAAACACTAGAAGAAAAATCTCATCATTTTTATATTGATATTGTGGTGCTTAATAGGTTGAGAGAATTAGTAAGATTGGAAAATAAATATAATGCCTATCTGGATGTGATAAAAACGGTTTCAAGTGATTTGAATCAGGTGTCAGGGGAGGTTAGTTTAATAATTGGCGAAGGGGAAGAGTCGATTTCCATACAAACGACAACTGAAGCACACAAGCCTGATAACAATATTATAAATCCAAACGAAGAAGTTCAGACTACGAAAGAGGAAGCTCAAAAAATGCCAATAAATATTCGAAAATTAGCGAATAGAATAAGATCATTTGACGGAAATATTAACCAAGAAAGTAGTGCTGCAAGAGCCTTAGCCATGGATGCACAACAAGGATATCAAGAGTTTTTAGCACATAATAAAAAGATCGGAAAAGTTCTTAGGTGGAGCAAGAGTACTTTTATTACAAAAGTAGCAATGGCAGTTTTGGGTATTCCTGGATTTGCTAATAGCAAGAATTATTTGAAAACCAGAGAGAAAGCAATTGGAAGGGGCGTAAGAAAGAAAATTGGTGATTTGTTAGCAATGGATACATCATCGAGTGTGCCAGTAGTTCATCAAGAGCAAACTGCTGTGGAGACAAAGGTTGGTGCCAAAAAGTTTGATAAATCTAAAGCTCCAATGGTTCCGCCAAAGCAGAGAATTGTAACTAAAAAAAATAATATCAAAAGACAAAGACCTGGTATTGTAGTTGGAACTAATAAGAAACCACTGAAACAAAATCAAGAAAAACTAAAACCTATTGATATAAAAAAAACTCAATCAAAACCTAAACCTCCAAGGATAGAAAAAACAAAGAAACCATCTCAAAAAGTAGAAAAGAAGAAATCAAATGAAATCATATATTTTGGTTATAATATTGCAGAAGAAGCAAAATGGAGAGCTGAAAAATTATCAGAAAAAGTATCTAATAAGTCAAAAATAGTTAAAATATCAACTGCTGTACTTGCTCCTAATGATGATGAGGTTGCTATTGCGATTAAAGAACGATTAGGATCATCAAACAGAAAAATTACAATTACGGATAATCATAGAAGGGAAACAAAAGAAAGAGTTGGAGTATTGCCGGAGATGCAAAGACTTACAAGGTTTTTATTGAAAATACAAAAAACTATAAAAAATGCTGAAATAAAAGGAGCGAAAAAGGTACTTGTTTCTCCTCATTTCAAAACAACGTTGAGACAGATGTATATCAAGTTTAACAAACAAAAAAGTAAATCCTTAAAAACAATGTCTAAATATTTTGGACTAAGGGAGGATAGTCCTGTACGCAAATATCCAAAAGAAGTAAGAATATTTTTTGCAGAAGTGGATAAAGCACTCCGCATAACTCATTCGATTTATACAAATCCAAGATTAATTGCTAGAGAACCTCGTCGCGGAGAAAAAGTGAGGCGGATGAAGGGGTGATATTTTTTACTTATCCACCCATCATTTTTGCACTCAGGGAGGTTATGGAGCCTCGCCTTCAGGACTCATGGTTGATATATTTCCTCGTTTCTAAGCTTCAGCAGCCGTTTACAGAAATATTTGGGAAAGACTATGGCAGACAGGCCTTCTTAGTAATGCACTTGTTTTGGAAGCTCCAGCTTTCACTTTTTTTTGTAGAAGCTGGAGCTTCTCATGCAAATGTGTTCCCAAGGAAGACCTTGGGAACAAGGATGAAGGATGACAAAAGGGCCACCGTAAAGGATTGTCCCTACATTTTTAAATTATTCTTTATTCTCTATTCTCTGAATATTTCTTCTCTAATCATTCTCCTCTCCCAAATATCTCCCTAGCCTTCGCGCCCTTCGATGGTCCAATAATTCCCTTGGATTCCATCTGATCTAATATTCTTGCGGCTCGAGCATATCCGATTTCCATTCTTCTCTGAAGAAAACTCGCAGAGGCTTTTCCGGTTTCAATAACTAAATCTACGGCTTCCTCGTACATTGAGTCCAGATCTTCATCTGCTATGGCTGAGTCGTCTGTTCCTGCGGTCAGCACGCCTCCTTTTGCCATACCCTTTATGGATTGTTTTGTGATCTCATCATTCGTCATTTGTTCCGGATATTGAAGCTTGATTTGATTACACACTCGCTCTACTTCTGTATTGGAGATATAGATTCCTTGTGATCGGCTGAGCATGCCGGAGTTTCCATCCAGATAGAGCATATCTCCAAAACCAAGTAGGTCTTCTGCTCCTATTCCATCAATAATAGTTCGTGAATCAATTCCAGAAGACACTTTAAAAGCAATTCTAGCTGGTAGATTTGCTTTGATCAGCCCCGTTACCACGTCTACAGACGGACGTTGGGTGGCGATCATCAGGTGCATTCCCACAGCTCTGGCTAGCTGTGCAATTCGGCAAATAGCGGCTTCCACATCTTTTCCAGCTACCATCATGAGATCGGCTAATTCATCTATTACGATTACGATAAATGGTTCTTTAGCTTCTGGAAATTTTTCGTTATATTCGGTGATATTTCGACAGCTGTGTTCAGAAAAATCCTTATATCTACGATTCATTTCTGCTACTGCCCAAGCTAGTGCAGAGACTGATTTTTCCGGCTCAACGATTACAGGGGTCAAAAGATGAGGTAAATGATCATAAGGTTTTAGTTCGACCCTCTTTGGATCAATGAGAATCATTTTGAGATCTTCTGGAGAATTTTGATAGAGGAGAGAAAGCAAAAACGCGTTCATGGCTACGGATTTTCCTGATCCAGTTTTTCCTGCGATTAGTAGGTGAGGCATTTTTGCCAAATTTGCAATCATAGGTTTTCCCGCAACATCACGACCAAGTGCTAACTTTAAATTTGATTCTTCTTCCATCCAGACATCTGCTTCTAGAATTTCTCGCATGCCTACAATCGCTCGTTTTTCATTTGGGATTTCTATTCCAACTAGTTTTTTTCCAGAAATCGGAGCTTCTATTCTTATAGTTTGAGCCGCTAATGCCAACGCTAGATCATTTTTTAGTGCTACTATTTTTGTCAATTTTACTCCAGCAGATGGCTCCAATGTAAACTGAGTCACGGTCGGTCCTACATGAACTGATTTCATTTCTACATCTAGTCCAAACTGATCCAATTTTTCTCTGATAGATTCCGCTTTTTTTCGTAGATCTTTTTCATTTACAGAGATGGTAGAGTGAGTTTCTTTGAGCAAGTCAAGACTGGGAGGGTCCCATGTCCCACTAATTTCACGATTTTTAGCAGCCGTAAGTTCATCTTCTGGCACTAGATCTACTCGTGTTTCTTCTTTTCTCTTTTTTCCACCCGTTGAATCAATAATTTCCACTTCGTTATCTAATTGTTCTTTAGGTATACTTTTGACTTCTTCTTTTTTGTCTTCCACTTTTTTGGACGGAATTTTGGCAGAATGTTTTATATCGATTTTTTCCTGAATTCTTTTTCGAAATAAATCAGATATTTTGAATCCAAAACAAAACATTGATGATATTAGTAATACAGACAATAGAAACACCCAGGCGACGCCATCTCCTAAAAATTCACGAGGAAAAAAACCAATGGTGAATCCCATAATCCCCCCATATTCAGGAGCAAGATCTTTGGAAAACCGAACATCAGAAATAAATAGATTAATAATTCCCAGGATTGCCACAAAGAATAACAGAAAACTAAATACTCTAGGTGGAGGAAAATAAATATTTCTTCGTGCTAAAAGAGCCATCCCGAACCCCATACAAAAAATAGGAATCAACCACATACCAATACCAAATAATGACTGAAACCATTCTGCAATATCTATGGCAAGTGGTTTATTTGCCAGGAATAATACCACAAATAATAAGGCACAAGATATCCAGATACCACCATAAATTTCACGTTGAAGACCATTCCCAGCATAGTCTTCCCACTGAGCATCTTCCACTTTCTTTTTCTCCACTTTTTTTGTGGCTTTCAATTTAGCCTTTTCTTTTAATATCTTTTTCCGCTCTTTTTCCTCTTCTTTCTTCAGCATTTTTTTTGCCATTTTTTCCGCTTCTTTTTTGAGAATAGATGAAGGGATGCTAACCGAAGGTTTCTTTTTTCTTCCGAACATTGTATTTATTTTAGCATGAAAAAGGTTTTTTTGGAAGGGAATTTTGAACGCAATTTGCCATTTCTCAGATAATCATTAGTATTCTGCTATGAATTTCACTGTTATAATACAAGATTCTGATGGATGGTTTTTGGGATCCATTTCTGCATGGTTGCAGGACTCAAGCCAAAACACTTCCAGAGCTATATAAACGATTGGAAGAGGTAGCTAGTATCTCAGGGGTTAACAAACAGTGGTAGTTTGGGAAATAAAAGTAGATTTTGACTTCTTGCAATAATACAATAATCTCCATTTGGCTCTTTTACATACTATCTCTGGTAGACGCTGGTGCTATCAACTCGACCGTGCTATTTATCAACCAAATCAGCAGGGATTGGCGAAGCATCTGCTCCCCTGCCAGTTAAAATTGAAAGGACCAAATCCATGGAATTGACCATTACAATAAAAATACTCATTGTTATGTTTCTCGTCTTCTGTTTTTGCATGACGCTCTATTTTTCAGGCCAAGCTGAGAAGTGGGAAAAATCAAGCAAGGAAGAAGTATACGAAACCTTCATGTGGATATTCTTCATTCCGGTACTGTGTGCAATACTTTGGGGATTTGTTAAATTTGTCATCATTTTTACTCGAAGTTTGTGTCCGTACTTTCCTCTTCATATTCAACAAGAACAACCCGATCTGATTCTAATGACAGCTTTTGGTATAATAGTATTTACGATAATCCTGTTCTTTGGAACTGGAAAGTGTGGAGATAAAACCTGTTCAGTAGATAATTGTTCATAAATAAACAGGGGGCACCATATCCTGGAATCGTTCGATATTCGTTCGATTCCTTTTTTCTACTTCAGATATTGTTGTTTATACCGATTATGTTCATCCAAATTTTTTGCAAAATGAATTTGACCGGTTCTATCATGTAAATAGTACCAATAGGGGGAATCTGCAGGATAAATAGCCGCTTTTATAGCTTCCATACCGGGATTTGAAATCGCTGTAGGCGGAAGCCCTTTTCTTTTTCTCGTATTATAGGGACTCTCATTATTAAAATCTTCCGTATATAGTGGACGTTTCCAGTTATTAAGTGCATATCGAGTTGTCGCATCTATCCCTAAATACATTCCCGAATCAAGGCGTTTCCAGATTACATCTGCTATAGTGGGCATTTCGGCATCTGCAAAAGCTTCTCTCTCGATCATGGATGCTACGATTATAATCTCATTGAGCGTCCTACCAGACTGTTGAATATCTTTTTGGTGGGGAACAATTTTCTTTTTAAATGTATTATATAGTCGTTGGATAAACTGTTTGTCATCAAAACTTGAGGGACTGATGTAGTAAGTTGCAGGAAATAGATATCCCTCCAGGTTTGGTACGGAAATATCAAAATCACAGTGACTTGCGCAATGAGAAAAAGTTCCCTTTTCGATCACCGTTTTTCGAGTCAATATATCATCAATTTGCATAATAGTAGAACCTTCGGGAATGGTTATTTTTATTTCAGAAGTTCGACCATTTTGTAGCATTGTTGCAATTTCAGAAAATTTCAAATTTCTCTGAATAATATACTCCCCTGCTTGTAATTTTTTATCGAGTTTATTCCATTTGATATAAGCCTGAAAGGCAAAAGTATCAGAAACAATCTCTCCTTCATACAGAATTTCAGATATTCGCTTAAGTGAGGATCCTTTTGGAATATTAATACTAACTCGAACATCAGAATCTGAATTGGGATTATCCCATACTAATATAGTTCTAGCGGAAAGATACAATCCTATAAAGAGCACGGCCAAAAGTATAAATTTCTTCATGATCGGATGAATTGTACTTGTAATTTTGATAATGTCATGTTGTAAAATTAATATATTGTATTACTAGATGTAATAGAAAAGGATTTTTGCTTTCATTTTACTTGTTTTTCTGCTATAATACGATGATAATCTAGAAAAACAAAAAATGAACGAAACTCTTGAAATTATTTCACAACCCGAAACATTACTGTCTCAGCCGATTTTCAAGCTAATTATTGCGGTTCTATTAGGAGCTTTTCTGGGGATTAGAAGGGAGATAAGAGCATTGCATACCAAGTATAGAAGTTTTATGGGAGTCAGAACAATGGCAATTTTGTGTGCAGCTGGTGCAGTTTCTACTTTTTTTAATAGTTTTCCATTGCTTCCAATTGTTTTTTTTATTCCTATATTTATTTTGGTTTCTATTGCATACACCCATGGAAGCTTCAAAATGCAACGATATGGTATTACTACTGAATTATCTGCGCTTTTTACTTATTGGATTGGCGTTTTGGTTGGTTTAGAGCAGCCGGTAATTGCTATCGTATTGACGATATTTTTGGCAGCTATAAATGGGTTCAAAGAAAAATTACATGGATGGGTGACTACGTTAAACGAAAGCGAGTGGATAGGAGCTTTTCAGCTTTTAGCATTATCTGGCGCTGTTTTGCCTTTTTTACCACAAGAAGCAATTGATCCTTGGGGAGCCTTTATACCATTTAAAGTATGGCTGCTGGTTATGTTGATTTCTGGAATAGGATTTGTTGGTTATTTTTTAATAAAATATTTTGGTGCAAAAGGGGGCATACCTCTTACTGGATTTTTAGGAGCTTTGATTTCTAGCACGGCTGTGACGACTTCAATGTCAGCTCAATCAAAAAAAACAAAATTAACCGGAATATTTGTCGTGGGAATTCTTATTGCGATGGCTACAATGCATACAAGAGTATTGCTTGAAATAATTCTTTTGGGCACCCCTCAGATGATTGCGACCTTTTCGATTGTATTGATTTCCATGACCATTGCTGGTATTGCTGCAGCGTTTTTTTTCTACAAAAAAACAATACAAAAACATACATTTTTTTGGAGTACAAAACCAGAAATTAAACTAGATAGTCCATTTGAATTAAAACCAGCACTTCAATTTGGAATGATATTTGTTGTGGTTCTTTTTGCATTGGCATTAGGGCGTATGTATATGGGTGAAAGCGGTGTATACATGGCTGCATTTTTGTCTGGAATCATAGATATTGATGCATTGGTTTTGCCGACACTGGAACATGTAAAAAACGATATTATTAGTTTTGAAGTAGGAAAAAATGCCATCGCAATAGCGATTTTTATGAATACTATAATAAAGATTGGATACGTAGCTATTCTGGGATCAAAAAAGCTAACTTCGAAGATTACGGTCAGTGTGTTATTTGTATCGATTGTAGGAGCAATAGCGTGGTTTTTTGTGAGTTGATGCGTGGAAGTAATTAAGAAAATTATAAAAAAATCTGTTCCATTAATTGGGATTTGCATTTTTGAATGAAAATAAATTTGACAAAAAAAAATGCTTTAATTCAATGCTTTCACGTACTATTATAATCAATAAAAATGACAATTGAAACTGATTCACAGATTTTTCTTCCTGAAAATGGGGATGTATTGCATGAGATAATGAATATTATCTCTACCCCAAAACGAGACGTGGTACCAACTCTCGATCCTAAATTCATCTCTATGGCAGTAGCTACTCAAACAGGAAGGTCTTTGAGAGAAGTTCAGAATTTACTTGATGTGAGTGTAAATGGAATTTCAAATGGGGGATTTGAAACTTTGATAAACTCCATTCAGAGGCGAGTATACAGCGAAGTAGATAATGAAAAAAGTGAACCTGTCATACTTCGAAATAAACCGGTTTTTATTGCATTTGAGAAGTTAAGAGCAAAAGCTCGAGAAGATAAAAAAGATGAAAGTAGTGAAGCTTTTCTTTTTGGCTCAGCAATGACAATAGCAAATCAAGTACATCGACCGTTTATGGAGATTTTAGGGTTGTTGAATCTGGAAATCAAGAAAAAGGCATAGCATAGCTGAACCCCAAAAAAAGTCATAATTGATACAATCCTAATGAAGGCGACATTGGCCAATGTCGCCTTCAGGTGGTTTGACATCTTTGTGTGTATTCAACTTATACCTCTAATAGCATAGTGTTTTAGATTTACGTTTTTTGCAAAACCAGTAGACTAGATCTTGAAAAAATGAAAAATATAATTTATATATCTGGTCTTATTGTTGCAGATCAAATAACGAAGTGTTGGGCACGCGTATATTTAGTTAACGAACCGATTGAGGTTTTTTCCTTTTTTCATCTCATTTTCGTTGAGAATGATGGAATTGCTTTTTCGATTCCGGCTTCACAATTTTTTCTTATTCCTTTTACGCTCATTATTCTAGGAGGTCTTGGATGGTGGATGAAAACGAAGCAATGTTCACCCCTTGAAATCACCGCATTCATCCTGATATTCGCAGGAGCAGCAGGCAACCTCATTGATCGAATATTGTTTGGCAAAGTAACCGACTTCCTCAGTTTTTGGAGTTTCCCGGTATTTAATCTGGCAGACAGTTTTATTTCTGTGGGAGTGGGAGTTTATTTGTACTGGGATTTGTTTGTGAAAAAACATCCCCATCGCTAGTTGTTCTCATTCTTTAAGGGATAAAAATTAAATAGGCTAATCAAGTTCGCTCAAGATTTATGTTAGATTTGGAAGATGTTTTGCGTGAAAAATGGGAGGCGTGGCCAATCCCACTCCGAGTATTTTTTGCGTGAAAATCTTTCAAAGATGACATGAAAATTGAGATGAAATTGGCTAGTTTATTTGATTTTTATTCCTAAGCTCTAAAAACACCGCTATTTCAAGTGTTTTCCACTTGAACTCATACTAGTACTCACGAAGTCGAAGTGGAAAACACTTCGACTAGCAGATTTTTTTCTACCCCTGCCTCTCCTCAATAATCTTCTGCGCCACGTTATTTGGAACCTTGCTATAAGCATCGAACTCCATAGTATAATTCGCACGTCCCTGAGACATCGACCTCAGATCTGTCGCATACCCAAACATGCTTCCTAGAGGGATTTTTGCCTTAACAAATTTTGCAAGTCCACGATCTCCCATTTCCTGGATAATCCCCCTCTTTCCGGAAATATCTCCCATCACATCTCCCATATAATCTTCCGGCATAATCACCTCTACGGCCATCATTGGCTCCAATAATGCTGGATCGGCTCTCTTTGCTCCCTCTTTAAATGCTTGAGCGGCAGCTATTTTAAACGCTAATTCTGAGGAATCTACATCATGGTATTTTCCGTCTATAAGTTCCACTTCTACATCTACCACCTGATATCCGGCAATAACTCCACGGGTAACCGCTTCTTTAAATCCTTTTTCACACCCTGGAATATATTCATTTGGTATAGAGGCTCCTTTGATTGAATTAATAAACTTAAACCCACATCCTGGTTCTCCAGGACGAATTTTACAGACCACATGACCAAATTGCCCTCGTCCACCAGATTGCTTTTTGTGAATGTATTCAGCTTCTACTTCTTTTTGAATTGTTTCTCGGTAGGCGACTTGCGGCTGCCCGATATTTGCCTCTACTTTGAATTCTCGTTTCATTCGATCTACTAGTATGTCCAAGTGTAGTTCTCCCATTCCGGATATAATAGTTTGATTAGTTTCATCGTCAGTTCTGATTGTAAAAGTCGGATCTTCTTCCGCTAATTTAGCCAATGCCAATCCCATTTTTTCTTGATCTGACTTCGTCTTTGGTTCAATCGAAATAGAGATAACCGGCTCAGGAAATTCAATAGATTCTAATAATATTTGTTTGGAATCATCACACAGAGTGTCCCCTGTCCTGGTTCTTTTTAGCCCGACTACTGCTCCGATGTGTCCTGCAGGAATTTCTTGGATTTCTTCTCGAGTATTAGCATGCATCTGGAGGAGTCTTCCAATTCTTTCTTTCTCTCCACTCGATACATTATGAACATAACTTCCAGCTTTTAATACCCCTGAGTACACACGAACGAAACACAATTTTCCCACAAAAGGATCAGTTGCAATTTTGAAAGCAATTGAGGCTAAAGGTTCAGAGTCGCTAGCTTTTCTAGTCTCCTCCTCTTCTGTTTTTGGATTAACTCCTTTTGCATCAGGAATGTCCAACGGAGAAGGTAGATATGTGGTTACATTATCTAACATTGGTTGTACTCCTTTATTTTTAAGTGCTGTTCCGGTCATCACCGGGACAAAATGTCCGGCAATTACTGCCCGTCGAATAGCTTCTTTAATTTCATTTACTGATAAATCTTCTCCTCCTAGATATTTTTCCATTAATTCCTCATCAGATTCAGCGATAGCTTCGAGCATTTTCCCTCTCCATTCATCAGCTTGAGCTTTTTCGTCTTCAGGGATTTCCTCTACTTGTACATCTTTTCCGAGGTCATCATGATACATGATGGCTTTCATTTCTACGAGATCAATAAGTCCCTTAAAATTGTTCTCAATACCAATTGGTAACTGGATTGGAAATGCATTTTTTGTGAGTCGTTCTATGATCGAATCATATGATCTCCAAAAACTAGCCCCTGTTCGGTCCAGCTTATTGATGAAACACATTCGTGGTACGTTATATTTATCAGCTTGTCTCCAGACAGTCTCTGACTGTGGCTCTACTCCTGCTACTCCATCAAAAATACATACGGCACCATCTAGCACTCTCAAACTACGCTCTACTTCGGCCGTGAAATCCACGTGTCCTGGAGTATCAATGATATTGATCTGACAATCTTGCCAAAAACAAGTAGTTGCCGCTGAAGTAATGGTAATTCCTCGGTCTTGTTCTTGTTCCATCCAGTCCATGGTAGCTTCCCCATCATGAACTTCTCCGATTTTATGTGACCTTCCGGTATAAAAAAGAACACGCTCGGTTACCGTTGTTTTTCCGGCATCAATATGGGCAATAATTCCGATGTTTCGGACTTTGTTGAGGGGGAAATGTTTTGTCATGGATATTGAAAATTTAAATTATAAAAACAGTTTAAACTCCAAAGAGTACTTGATGAAACAAGTAATTCTTGAAACAACGAGACAGATTTTAGGAATGGGAAAACAAAAGTCAAATTGACAAAGATGATAATATAAATATAAGACGCATGTTCTTTGTTGGTTCCGTTTACGTCTTAAATCATACGAAGAGGAAAAAATTATGACAGAAGGAACATTACCACTGATCTGCTTTACTGTGAGAAAGAAAAGTTTTAAAGCGATTCACATAAAGGCTGATGAAGATTTACAAATTTGTACGGATGATAGTCCTGTAAAAAAAAGGAAAAGAAGGGAGAGCAGAAAGCCACCATCTATTGATGTTTGCGCATCAATAATCTTTCCTGATATTGAAAAAGCAGAAAGGCTAGAGCAAATCGAGCCAAACGAAACTACAATGGTTTTATTTTGCATTCGTTTTCCTTCTGGAAGAGAAGAAGAGTTAAAGTATCCTCTTGATGAATTTGATATGGGAGGAGAATACGCTTATGATCCTAAAAAAAATAGTATTTTTCGTGCACTCTCGAACAACAGCAATGTTTCTCTTCTTGACGAGCTACCACTGATAGAAAGAAAAACGATCGCCCCCTAACAAAATAAGGGAATCCCACAAAGACTATCATCGACATCAGTCGAAAAACTGAGGAGATCTGTCCACCGATTTCGGTGTCACATCTCCTCTTCAACTTATTCGTAAATCAAACAATATTTTTCAGGGCAAAAGTTAAATCTTTACTTAGGAATGAGGATTTAATAACTCGTAATAAAAAGTTCACAATGCATCCATCTTTAAATTTTTCTGACAAAAAAAATCCTCATCGTAACCCGTTACGTCTGCGGTTTTTTTCATCAGAGAAAATTCAAATATGAAATACATTGTGAAGCTTTTTCTTTACGACTAATTTAATCCCCATCCCTTAATTGTAAAAAATAAAGTCTTTTCCTATCTGTTGTCCATTGGGAGTTTGCAATGTTGCAAATTGATAAGAGGTGTCTAGTTGAGTTATTTGAGAAGCATCTATTCCCGAAATATTGCTTTCTTCAAGCCAGTTACTCAATCTTCTCTGCCAAGCTTGGGCCATTCCTGCTTCTGCAAATTCATAATGTCCACTTTTTGCCCATGCATATCTACCAATGTCTGCAGCATCAACCCTTATTTCTTTTTCACCAAGTCTGCTACAAAAGTCAACAAAGTTGTCGCTGGCCTCTTGACCCAACTTCGACAGATTTTTCTGACATTTGGCTGCACAACAGGGCTAGTTC
>CAZQFO010000014.1:0-23020 GCA_964592695.1 uncultured Candidatus Peribacteria bacterium | reverse complement strand
GTAGTACGGTTCTTCTGCCGCTGTTGCCTGTTATAATTACAGAAAAACTGCTCTTTTTTCCCTCTCGAATTACATGATGAGTGTCTACTCCCGCTTCAGAAAGTGGTTGTAGTATAGCGTCTCCATCCTCGTTTCCTACGACTCCGAAGCAGGCTGCGGTGAGTCCCATTTTTGCAAACCCAAAAGCTGAATTTGCTGCTCCGCCTCCTGTGAATTGAATCATTTCTTTGATTTGAATTTTTTCTCCAATAGGGAGTGTGAATACTTCTGATTTTGTGTTTTCGGATTCAATTATTTTTTCTTTGATTTTGGTTGATTTAATAAAAATATCCATTGTCAGGGATCCGAAAGTGCATATGTCATAAATAGAAGAGGTCATCTGTTTTTTTTTCTAGGAAAATTTGTAACAAACTGTGATTTTGTACGTTTATTACCATGGCATTCTGGTGGATTAGTGCAAGCTAAAATGATTGACTTTTGGTTTTATCACTACTAGGATGGCACGGATATGTGTGTACAAGAAATGTTTTCTTTCGCATGTAGATCAGGCTCTTTTCCATCTCGGCCAAAAGCAGGATTTTGTATTCGGCTTTTGATTTTAAAAAGTTTTTTATAAAAAACTTTTGGAACTTAATTACGAGATATTCATTATTTCAATAAAAAAAGGCAGGATATGGAGAGTTGTGGGTAAATTTTGCAAACATACTTTCGAGAAACCCTGTCAACAAACAAAAGTATTTCTTAACCTGTTATAACAATGGAATCCATTGCAAAACAGATTCGTAAAGGTCTTGCTACTTTTACTTTAGCGGCGATAGGGATGTCGTTTTTGACGGCTCCTGCGGCTCAAGCACGGCTAGACTTTACTGATTCTATGGAAGTCCCATCATGGGCAGAAGAAGCGATTGAAGAACTTATGGATCAGGGAGTGATTCACGGAAATGATGATGGATCCTTTGCTCCTAATCGGCAATTAAACCGAGCAGAGGTTTCAAAAATTATTACGTTGGCTTCAGGTGTTGAATTAGACACTACTGGAGGACCTCATTTTCCGGATGTTGATGAAGATGCTTGGTATTATGACTACATTGAAACAATGTACAACCAAGGGTGGATCAACGGATATCCAGACGGATATTTTCGACCAGCGGTGGGAATCAACCGAGCAGAAATTGCTAAAATGAACGTAAACGCGTTTGAAATTGACCAAGACTTATCAGGAGCACCTCATTTTGATGATGTGAGCTCATCTGATTGGTTTTACGGTTATGTTGAGACCGCTTACAACAACGGATTGATGAGAGGATACGGTGACGGATCATTTGGTCCTGCAAACGCTGTGACTCGTGCAGAAACCGTGAAAATTGTTTACGACTCACAATTAGTCGTAATGGAACCAGAAGGGCCAGCAGAGGGAACTCTGGAGGTTGTGCTTTCTGATTACACACCACGAGGAACAAATGTTCCTTATAATGCTACATCAGTTCCATATACTACTATCGAGATGACCGCATCTGATGATAGTGATATCGAAGTTTCTAGTTTGACTTTCACTCGATTGGGACTGGGAGACAACGATGATTTTGATAATGTATGGCTAGAAATTGACGGATTCAAAATCGGAAACGATCGATCCATCAATAACGATGATGTGGTAGACCTTAGATTTAACCCACCTATTGTAGTGCCTGCTGGACAAACTCTAGTAGCGGATGTGGTTACTTCTGCGAAGTACAATGAAGAAACTGATGATTTAAATGTAGGACATCACAATCGATTGGCTGTGGTATCTGCTGATGATGTCATTTCTACTGCGGCAAATATCGTAGGAGATTTCCCAATTGAGGGAGATGAAATGGAAGTAGCGAACTACCAGGTTTCTAGTGTTCAGTTCTCAATCTTGGGATCAGACACTACGATCGATGTAGGAGACAACTTCATTGAAATTGGAAAATTCCGATTGCTAAACCAATCAACTTCAAACAAAGACGTTGAGCTTCGAGCTTTGACTTTTAAAAACTCTGGAACTGCAGAGATTGAAGACGATCTTGAAAACGTAGCTTTGTATGTTTCTGGAGAACAAATTTCAGCAGAAACTATTGTTGATGGAGATTACATCACTTTTCGACTTGATAATGGAGTAACCGGTGGTTACATCATCGAAGACGGAGACTCAAAGATCTTCTCAATTCGTGCTGATGTGGTTTCAGCAGAGAGAGCGGACTCAATTACCCTAAAAATTGATAATTTCGAAGACATCGTTGGTGTTGAAATCGGAACGTCTTTTGGGATCAAAGCGGTGTATGGAAGCGGAGCAGCCAGTGGTTCATCATGTACTACTAGCTCAAATGCTGAAGACTCATGTGCAACTCTAAAGACCTATACTATTGATTCAGGAGACTTGAATCTTTCTCGTGATCCAGCATCACTTGGAAATCAAACTTATGCTCCAGGATCAAATGATGTGGTTTTCATGACTGCTCGAGTAGTAGTGGATCAACCATTGATTATCGATGGACTTCGAGTCGATGTGGCTACGGGAACTACAATAGCAGACAAAGACAGTGCAGGTACTGCTGCTGGAGACGAAGTCGAAGACTTGAATGCTGCATTTGATAATTATCGGTTCTACTTAAATGATCGATTGATTGATGCAGAGAATGATTTCACTGGTTCTTCTATGCTTGGGGCTTACTTAGATTTCAATACAACTTTTGAAATTGCAGGAACTTCAATCATTAAGGTTGTTGGTAATGTTGCTGATGCGGCAGAATCAAGCGACCAAGTAAAATTGGAGATTACAGGAAACGACGGATCAAACACATCTTTTAGTTCTCCTGAGTATATCTCTACAGGAGATACAGTAGACAATGGCCAGATCCTAGGATCTGCTTCTGGATCGTTTGTACAAGTAGCTTCATCTGCTCTGGATATCACACGAACAGACGGTCTCTCTGCTGGTGACAAAATCGTTGCTGGTGTAGACGATGTAGAATTCCTAAAATTTGTATTGGACAATAATGATTCTGGTGATGTAAACATCACAGCATTGTCAGTGACTGGTTCCGGAACAGGAAAAGCTGATACCTACACAAATTTCACAGCAGCTGTATTTGTAGATGGAACCCAACAAGGTTCAGCTAAGAATCTAGCAACAGATGGAACGGCTACATTTAACGATCTAGCTGTAATCATCCCTTCTGCTGGGCAAAAAGAATTTGTCGTAGTGGTAGATACTATTGAGTCTTCTGCAGCAAGTGTTACGGCTACAGTAGGTGCAGATCCGGCAGCTTTTGTTGCAGGGGCAGGTACAGTTAGTATCAGTGATTTTGCAGAATTTATAGATAATGAATATGTTTATTTCACAGATCCTACGGCAGATGGTGCAGACATCGATGGAGATGGCGACACTACAGAGTTGGGAGCACGAATTTTATGTCAAATAGATGGAACACCGACTACGGCTAATGTTGCTGTTGATGGTTGTGGTAATTCTTTACCATCCAGTGCTGGAACTAGTACGGCTGATCTTCCTGCAGATGCAACTTATGCTATGTATCATCAATTACAACTTAGTGTTACCGATGTAGATGCAGATAACGTAGAAAACGGAAGTACTGTGGCTGTATACGAAGGAGGAACTCAAGTAGTAGGTACTGATGAATTAGATTCTGGAAATACATTAGCTGGGGTTTCATTTGAGTTGGTACAATCAGGAAGTCTTACTGTTGCTACAGGATCGTCTGTTGATTCAAATGTTTTGGTTGCTAATCAATCAAATGTTGAGCTCTTAAAAGTTCGATTCAATGCAGCAGATGATGAAGTACAGATCAAAGATATCTATCTGGAAAATGATGTAAATGGTGATGGGACGGCAGATAATACAACAGCTGGTGACAGGGTAAGTTTCAAACTCTATAATGAGTCTGGACAGTTGATCCAGGAGAAACAAATGACGGGAGGAAATCTTCACTTCGAATTAGCTAATCAGGATCGAATTCGAGTACCAAAAGATGATTCTACTTATGTAACTGTTAAGGCTGATGTAAGAGATATCACAAAAGCTAATCAGACAGGACAGCGATTATTATTGGCTCTAGATGCTGATAATGCGACTAATAGTTATGGGGTAGAAGCGGTTACTGCTTCAACTGGTTCTGATATTGATACGCCAAGTTCTGGATGGGGAGATGTTACCGGAAATGAATTTGTTGCTTATCGAACTGAGATTTCAGTTAAACCAGCTACAAACCAAGCGAATAATTTCTCTGGACCAAATTCATCTTCTCAGGAAATCTATCGGTTTACTGTAACTGCTGATTCTACTCGACAAGCGGAAATCGGACGTGTAAGTATGAAGATCGACCTAGTAGGATTTGATTTTGATGGAGGAAACACTTTCCTTGTCAGAAAGATTAAGTCTGATGGTAATCCAGATTCAACTTCAAACATAGGAACCGTTACTTCTATGACTGATGCGGATCTTACTACTGGAACAGCTATTGCTGATGGTGACAACACAGCTTATGCTATTGTTGATTTCACAAATGAACAGCTAGCTGCTGGTGAAGCACGGTCTTATGCTCTATTTGTAGATCTTACTACAAATGAAACTGGTAGTGATACTGATGACGATTCTCTAACTGTTTCTTTATTGAGAGATTCTGCTTATTCACAACCTGGAACACAAGCTAATGTAGAGGCTAATGGTTCCGGTAGTACTGATGACAATCCTGAAACTGCAGGTAATAATAATGCAGCTTTGGTTTGGTCAGATGAATCATCTTCATCACATAGTGCTACCACTGCAGACTGGATGAATGGGTATCTTCTTGATGTTGATACTACAGGTAAACAGTTTACAGACTAGTTATTCTTTAATTGGATAAGGTAATTATACCTTACACTAAAGATCCAAAGCCCCATCCTGGGAAATCAGGGTGGGGTTTTTTGGTATGGTGGTGAGGGGGAACGCACCGTCAATGATGTTTTGTCGATCTTGGTCTTTAGGGCTTGGGAAAAAATAACCTTCCAACTTTCATCATAGCTTCACATCATCTAAATTTCTAAAAAAGTCTCAACATATCCCGATATCTTTCGATTTTTTATAAATCTATCTGATGCAAATCTATGTGAACTTGATTAGCCTATTTAATTTTTATCCCTAAATAAGCCGTAATTATTCAGTAAAGGTCTCAATACTATCCTGTAGACCTAGTGGCACTTTTCTCGAGGACTCCCTGCGGTCATTCTCGTTTGTTGGTCGAAGCTCGTAGAGCGAAGACTGATGAAGTGCCAAAAATTCAATCCCTTATGTTGACTGATTTGAATGCAATTGGGCTCCACAGCCTTCATTTTTTATATATTGAATTTGATGGACTATTGGAGCCAGCGATGTTGGTTCTCCCCCCTCTTGCCCTCTACCTCATCATATGAATTCTAAATGAGGGGGAGAATGTAATTCAATGTGTTTACACGCGATATATATAAAAAAACACTTCACGGCTGTGAAGTGTTTTTTTTAATTGATCGGAAATTGATAATAACTCCTTACATCCCCATCATACTCGGGTCCATCCCTCCGGGCATTCCTCCTCCTCCGGGCATAGCTGGTGCATCTGCTTTTGGTAATTCTGCAATTGCGGCTTCTGTCGTGAGAAAGGTACTTGCGATTGATGCTGCGTGTTGTAGCGCCGATCGGCTTACTTTTTTCGGATCGATGATTACGGCTTTTACCATGTCTTTCATTTCTCCGGTAGCGGCATCAAACCCTAAGTGCGCTTCATTTGATTTTAGGATATCGTTTACTACTACGGATCCTTCGTATCCTGCATTTTCCACAATCTGACGAACTGGGGATTCTAGGGCTTTCAATACTAGTCGTACCCCTACCTGTTCTTCTCTATTTGGAAGTTTGAAATCTTTTAGTGCTTGTGCTGATCTCAATAATGCTACTCCACCTCCAGCAACAATTCCTTCTGCAGAAGCTGCCTTGGTAGCTAATACGGCATCTTCGATACGGTGTTTTCGTTCTTTTTGTTCTACTTCGCTTGCGGCTCCGACTTTGATTACGGCTACTCCGTCTCCTAATTTTGCTCTTCGTTCAGCTAATTTTTCTTTGTCGTAATCTGATGAAGAGTTATCGATTTCTCGTTCAATTTCTTTGATTCTGTCATCGATATTTTCTTTGGATCCTGCTCCGTCTACGATAAGTGTAGCATCTTTGGTTGATACTACTTTTTTTGCGTTTCCTAAGTCCTCGATTTTTGCGTGGTCTAATTTTAATCCAATATCTTCTGAGATGACGCGTCCTCCTGTGAGGATTGCAATATCTTGGAGCATTGCTTTTCTGCGGTCTCCAAATCCAGGAGCTTTAACTGCCAAAACATTAAATGTACCTCGTAGTTTATTAACAATTAGAGTAGCAAGTGCTTCTGACTCGACGTCTTCAGCGATTATAACTAGGTTTTTTTCTCCTGATTGTGCTACTTGTTCTAGAAGTGGTAAAATTTCTTGGATAGAAGAAATCTTTTTATCCGTTAGCAATATCTTTGCATTTTCTATGACGGCTTCCATTGTATCTGGTTTTGACACCATGTAGGGGGATAGGTATCCATTATCAAACTGCATTCCTTCTACTACGTCGGTATCGAGACCTAGTGTTTGTCCGTCTTCTACTGTCACGACTCCTTCTGCTCCAACTTTTTCAAAGATTTCTGCAATTACTTTTCCTACAGATGGATCTTGTGCAGAGATGGTTGCTACTTGTTCAATTTTTTCGTTAGAAGCTACTGGTTCAGTGATTTTGCCGAGTTCATCTACGACTACGGATACTGCTGCATCGATTCCTCTTTTGAGTGCAATTGGATTTGCTCCTGCTTCTACATTTTTGATTCCTTCTCGGATGATAGCATCTGCCAAAACTGTAGCAGTAGTCGTTCCGTCTCCGGCATCATCGTTTGTTTTGGTAGCTACTTCTTTTGCGAGTTGTGCTCCCATATTTTCGAATTTGTCTTCAAATTCGACTTCTTTTGCAATAGTCACTCCATCGTTTGTTACGATCGGAGCTCCATAACTTTTTTCCAACACTGCATTTCGGCCTTTTGGTCCCATAGTGACGCGTACAGCGTCAGCTAATTTTTGGACTCCTTTGGCGATGGATGCTCGTGCTTTGTTTCCAAATTTAATATCTTTTGCCATGATAGTTAAGTATTAAGTGTTAGGTATTAAGGAAATTTTTTATAATGAATTTCCAAAAACATAAAGTGATGGCGAAAATTTATAATGTCGCCGAGAACGAGTAAATTACTCTTTTTCAATAGCCAATAAGCTACTAGATCCAAGAATGTAGAGCTCTTCTCCATCGATTTTAATTTCGGTTGGAGCATATTTTGTAAAAACTACAATGTCTCCTTCTTTTACTCCGATGGGAGTAACTGATCCGTTGTCGTTGGTTTTCCCAGATCCTACAGAAAGAACTTTTCCTCTCATAGGTTTTTCTTTGCTGGCGGTATCGGGTAATACGATTCCTGAGGCTGTGGTGGAAGCCTCTTCAATAGGCTTGATGATCACGTTGTCGCCGAGCGGCACTAGTTTTGTCATGATAAATAGGGGTTAAATAATAAGAACGATTGGAAATTTAGCACTCTCGGGGTGAGAGTGTCAAGTTTTTTTTCTTGAAAAAATTTTTTTTTAGAGGATAAAGATAATATGAAGTTAGGAAAAATATCAAATAATAGTCAAATTCTGATTTACGGATATGGAAAAGAAGGAAAGTCTTCAGAAGCCTTTTTATCCAAAAAATTTCCAACAGCTTTTATTCAAATTTATGATGAGGATCCGTTTCAGAAAGTTGAAAATAATTTGGGGCCTTGCCCTTGTTTTCAAAAGGGTGATTGTAAGTTTGATGTAGTAGTGGTATCTCCTGGTGTTCCTCGTGAAAAACTTAGTCATATTGACTCCCATAAATTAACGAGCAATACGGAACTTTTTTTTGATAATCTTACTGAAGACTTGCGTAAAAAAATCATTGGAATATCTGGAACCAAAGGGAAATCAACAACGACGAAGTTTTGTGCGGAAATGCTTAAAAAATCAAAAAAAAAAACGGTAATAGGAGGGAATTATGGTGTACCATTGTTGGATTTGTATGATGATTTTTGTGGTGGTAAATATGATTATATTGTGGCAGAATTGTCTAGTTTTCAGTTGGAAAATTTGAATATTTCTCCTGGAATTTCCATCTTTTTAAATCTGTATCACGATCACTTGGATCGTCACCATACCAAAGAACACTATTTATTATCCAAACAAAATTTGTGGAAGTATCAAGGTATAGATGATTACTTGATTGTCCCAAAAAAGAATAAATCATTTATAGAAGGAAAATGTATTTCTCAATTGATTTTGTCATCATCTTTGGACTCGTTATGCTTTCCTTCTGATTCCGTTTTTCGTGCTGCTCATTTTTTGGAGAATTTTGGAACGGTTAAAGCCTTGGCCTCGCTTCTTGATATTTCTGATGATGTTTTGAAGCAAACAGCAGGGGATTTTCATGGATTACCTTATCGAACTGAATTTTTTGCGAATAAAAAAGGATTCAATTTTTATGATGATTCTATTTCTACTAATCCCGATACTTCTATTGCGGCTATAAAATTTTTTGGAAAAAATTTGGGTGCTATCTTGATTGGTGGTAGATCTGGAGGTGGGGTTTGGGATGTTTTTTTTGAGGTTTGTGCACAAATTGCTCCACAGGCTCAAATATGGGTATTGTATTCTGAAACTTCTGTGGATATTATGAACACAGCAAAGAAATTGTCTTTTAATCAGGCACAAATAAAGCAGGAAAATGATTTTTATGATTTTTTGACATTACATTTGTCATCGTTAAAAGCTAAAAACATCGTTTTGAGTCCAGGAGCGAAGAGTTTTGACCGATTCAAAAATTATCAGAAACGTGGACAGCATTGGAAAAGTGCGGTGAAAAAATGGGGGACTTCATGACTGATAAATTAGTCTTTGTTGTTCTTAAAAATCGCAAAGACTACAACTTTGGTATTTTTTGTTGGTGCGTTACGTAGTAGGTGCTACTGTCTATAGGGCTTGTAGATTATATTCATGTACGGAAATAATTAACGAAAGAAAAGCTTACTATTGGGCGATTTAAAGTCCGGGTTTGAGGAGGAGGTATTGTCCTCATTTGTAAAGATTGGATCAATTACACACAAAACTTAATCTAAATTTAACAAAAGGGATTCTTTTTATTCTTCATTTTGTGATCACTCACTGGGGTAGAAAATGTACATATAAAAAGGACAGATGCCATTTCGACATCTGCAGGAGTGTGCCAATAAAAATATAGGTGCATCGTCGGATGCCGCTTTTCCCGGGGGCTCGACTCGCTATGCTCGCTCACCCCCGTGAAGCGGCAAAAATTCAATCCCGTAGTTTGACGCAATATTATCCTATTTTCTTTTGACTAGCGATCGAATATCTGGTATAATCAAGGGATTTAATTGCACAATATTATGTTTGACCAATTAGTTTTAGGAGTCGTGTCTCTATGGAATCAGTCTTTTTCTGGTATAAAACATATCGAAGAAGACATTGTTTTTGGAAGTAATCCAATAGAAGTGACTGCTCCAATGGAATTTACTGCTCTTGGAATACATAGTGATCAACCGCTTCCTCCAATTTATTATCGTGCAGGATACAACGAGACATGGAGAATGTTACATGCTGATCATGAATTTGATAATGAAACAGAGTTGCTTTCTGGGAACCCACGTAGGACAATTCAATTAAAAAGTGACAAGGCTTTTGAGGGGGAAATTATATGGATGGACACTCGAATTTCGGGAGAAACATTGGTAGCTAAATTTGATCCTTTTGATGATGATAGTGGAGATGATCCATTGACTGGACTTCCTAAAAAAATCAATCCACCACGGTATATTGCCAGATCAGAATGGGGTGCAGATGAAGGATTGAGAACGTGGAAACCCTTTAGGGGGTTGAATATTTTTTTTCGAGATATTGTTCCTGAGGCAAAAAAACTCCCACCAATGTGGAGACCCCAAATTATCAGCTACAAAGACGAAGAAGGAAAAAAACTGACATGGCCGGTAGAAAAGAACAAAGTTCTGAAAAAAATGATTATTCATCATACGGGAGAAGTGATTGATGAGAGTCGGAACCCTATGGAACTAATGCGTGCAATATATGCATATCATACATTGTCTCGTGGATGGGGGGATATTGGATACAACTATGTTATTGACCAAAAAGGTAATATATATGAAGGTCGGTCTGGTGGTCCTTTGATAGTAGGTGCGCATACTGCTTTTCACAATGTCGGAAGTTTGGGAGTTGCTTTGATGGGGAATTTTAACAAAGAAGAGCCTACTGAGGCACAATTACACGTGTTGACCCTTCTTTTGGCTGATCATGCTAAACGGTTTCGTATTAATCCTTATGGAAGGAGTGATTTTCTCGAAAAAAAAACCTACAATATAATGGGGCATCGACATGCAGCTGCAAGAGGGCATGGGACAGCTTGTCCTGGAAAAAACATAGTTAATAAACTGAAATGGATACGAAAAGAAACGGGACGAAAGCTTGATGGAATGAGAGATAAGCCTAAAACTAGTCGTGATTTTTTAGCAAAAAGTGTTAAGGCAAGTCTTATTCAGAGATATAAAAAGGTGGTAAGAAAAGAAAAAATCCCGGTTATAGATATGGCAGAACTTATTAAGAATAAAGTATATAAAAGGGGGCAAAAAGTTACTCTACAGGTGAAAATTAGAAATGGATCAAAATATGATTGGCCTGTAGGTGCAGAACTTCAGGTTAAGGATGTACCAGATGGTCTTTTGTTCAAAAAATTTCGGTCATATGAAAAAATTCGACGAGGACATACTGGTATTTTCCGGGCAAAGATGTATGTAAAAGATACTCCTAATGGAAAATATGAATTAACATTAGTTCCACGAATTTTTCATAACAAACAGGATGTTATTTTTGATAACTTTACTTTTAAGTATCCTATTCAAATATCAGGATCGAAGGGGTTGTTATTAAAAAGATCCATAACACCAAGAAACCAAAAAAGTGCTATGCTAAAACAATTTGACAAAACGAAATCTGTGAAATACCAAGTATTGCATGCAGAGTCTTCTGTGCCTGATATTCCTGAAATAAAAGTAAAATTATCCTATTTTGATCATAAGATTGCTTATATTATTTCTGATCGTGACATTCATTTATTTAGTCAAAATAAATTTTTGGAAACGGTTCCTACAGGAACTAGAATAAAAGTTTTTCCGAGTACAAAAAGAAACAAAATAAATATAGCTTACGGTGAAAAAAAACATGATTTATTTGCTCCTCAATTAAAGACTGATGGGATTTTTGAGATATTAAATTACGATCGAGGTATGGGATCATTGAAGTACAATACCTTTCGAAAACAAATTAATGTTCATTTGGACAATAAAGATGGAGAATCTCGACTTATGTTGGTTAATCAGTTGCCATTGAATGAATATTTATATGGCCTAGGGGAAGAACCCAGTACAGAGCCCACGGAAAAGAAACATGCTATTCATATTTTAGCGAGAAGTTATGGTCTGGTTTACTCTGGGGTTCGTAGGAAATTTGGTACTGATATGTATGATTTGGAGGATTCTCCACGTACTTCTCAGCTTTATCTAGGATATGAATGGGAAAAATATCATCCAGACCAAAAAAAATTAATTGAAGAGACGTATGGAAAGGTTATTACTTATGATGGTAAGCCTGTGATTGGACCATATTTTACACAAAGCGGAGGGGAAAATTCTGGAAAATGGAGGTCTCAGTATCCATGGACAAAACAACAAAAACTACCTTTTGATGAAGGGTTGAATCAGCGTGGTCATGGTGTGGGATTATCTGGGAATACTGCACGAAAATTAGCGAAGATGGGAAGAACTTATGGAGAAATTTTGGATTATTTTTTTGATGGAATAGAAGTGAAAAAGGTATATTAAGGAGAACATATCTGCTCTCGTGGAATTAAAAAATGAAAAAAATGAAGGGAATGAAAATGATAAAGGAAAAAAATCAATTTTCTATTTTTCGATACATTAAAATTCCAGATAACAATTTCCAAAAAAACAAACAATTATAGCAAGGTGAAATGGTAATTACATGAAGCGGAAGCTTTGACTTTTTGGGTGATAAACTATATAAATTTTTTAGAGTAATCAAGAGAGCGGTTAGCTCAGCTGGCTAGAGCGCCTGCTTGACTCGCAGGAGGTCGTAGGTTCAAATCCTATACCGCTCACCATTCCGAACAAAAAGGGTTTCGATTATCGGGTTAACTTTTATTGAGTTTTACCTCAAATAAACACGGAAAATTTCGAAGCTCACACTTAGTTCTTTGAAAGTATTTCTAGAAAAATGTACTTTTTTTAATTTTTACTTCATGCTCTATTATCTCCCATTTAATCAGCTTTTTTATGATTTTGTCTCATGGTTTTTTAGGAAAAAACAGAATTTTCGGAATTACTGAATTTCGGAAATACTGAAAATAGCATTGAAATACTGATACTTTAAAGCAATCAATGCTATCATGTTTAAATTATTATTAGTGATGTCGATTCATTTTTTTTAATGCCTCTCTCTGCCCTTCTCAAAGATTCCATTCGTTCCACTTCTGCCCATTTTAACAAACTACAAAAGATGGGAATTACTACCGTGAAACATCTTTTTGAGTATTTCCCTCGGACAATAGAATCTACGGAAATCATATCTGATTATGCAAATATTCGTCTAGGAGAAAAAAATACTCTCAGTGGCGAATTGGTTGATATTAGAAAAGAAAAGACTTCGCGTGGAAAAGTATTAGTAAAAGCAGCATTGATGCTGGGTGATCATATTGCAATAGAAGTGGTGTGGTTTCAGGTTCCATATGTTTTAAAAAATTTGAAGGAAAATTCTTCGGTTTTTCTCATGGGAATGGTAAAACGTGATTATGGAAAAGTTCAGATAGTGAATCCGGAGGTTCATCTGGGTGCAGGAGTACATGTGGGGACATTGCGTGCTATCTATCCCGAATCTCCTCCCATTACTTCAAAATGGATTCGCGAAAAAGTTCATCCATTATTAAATGGGACAAGGGAATTTGTTGATTTTTTGCCAACTCAAATAAAAGAATCACAGAGCTTGATTTCCAAATCAGAAGCAATTCGGTGTATTCATCATCCCAAATCTTCCAAAGATTGGTATGAAGCAAAACGTCGATTGGCATTTGAGGAGGTATTTGAAATTCAAGTACGAGTGATTCGTGAAAAAAAGTTACGAGAAAAAGATTTAGAAAATAAATACGTGATTCCTTTTGATGCGGAGCAAATAAAGAAGGATCTGGAGAAGATTTCATTTGAACTAACTAATGCACAAAAGAAATGTCTGCTTCATGCACTTCAAGATATGACAGGGGCAATGCCGATGCATCGCCTGATGCAAGGAGATGTGGGAAGCGGGAAGACAATTGTGTCATTTTTGGCGGCTCTTCAAGTAGCGAAAAAAGGACATCAGGTGGCTTTTTTAGCTCCGACTGAAATATTAGCGAAGCAACATTTTGCAGGAGCTTTGAAATTTTTTCATCCGGAATATTCTGTGGAATTATTGACTGGATCTGTTACAGCAAAAAAGAAGGATGAAATTAAAACGAAACTTCGTACGGGGAATTTGAATATTTTGATAGGAACACATGCGATTTTAACGGAGGATACGGTTTTTCATGATCTTGGGTTTGTTGTGATAGATGAACAGCATCGGTTTGGCGTTCGACAGAGAGCGCTTTTGGCTGAAAATCATTCTCATGTATTGGCTATGACGGCGACTCCAATTCCGCGGACATTGATGCTTACTATTTATGGAGATCAGAATTTATCTGTAATTAATGAAATGCCCCCGGGAAGAAAGCCTATTATCACTCGAGTAGTCGCAGATGAAAAAACACGGACACTCTGTAATCGGTTTATAGATGATCAGGTTACAAAAGGCCGACAGGTGTTTTGGATATGTCCTTTGGTTGACGAGTCGGACAAGATTGAAGCAAAGAATGTAAAAGAAGAATATGATCGTATTTCCAATGAAGTGTTTCCAAATCGTCGGGTTCAGTTTCTTCATGGAAAACTAAAACCTGCAGAAAAAAATGTTATCATGGATGCTTTTAGAAATCATGAATATGACATTTTGGTTTCGACATCTGTAATTGAGGTGGGAGTCGATATTCCAAATGCTACGGTTATGGTGATTGAGAATTCTGAGCGGTTTGGATTGGCTCAATTACATCAGTTTCGTGGGCGTATTGGCAGAAATGATATGCAGAGTTATTGTTTCCTGATGACTGGAAAAGCAGAAGATAAACATAAGGTCCGGCTTAAAGCCATGGAGAAGTCAAATGATGGGATGTATCTCTCTGAGGTGGATCTGAAAACCCGTGGAGCGGGAGAAGTTTATGGTACTCGGCAGAGTGGATTACCTGATCTGAAATGTGCGGATCTAACAGATACGGAATTATTAAGTTCGGCTCGTGAGTGGGCGATTAAGATATTAGATGAAGATTTGGAATTGAAGTCTTATCCGATGTTGAAAGATGCGGTGGAGAGTGGGGATGTTTATTTTTAAGCGGTTGAAGTAGAGAATGTTGTGCAATTTTCTTGAATTATATATTTGTTTTTGATATAATTTAAACATGATTGTCAATCATGAGATTCAACTTCCTTCAAAAATTTTGAACCGGATAAAATTACATGTAAGTACTTATCCAAAAAATTCAGTGTTTCTTTTTGGTTCTCGAGTAAGAGGAAGCGCTTCTTCTCGGAGCGATATTGATATTGGTTTTCATTCTTCCAGAGGACTTGATTCAGAGCAAAAACGATCTTTGGAGGAAGTGTTAGATAATCTTCCAGTTCTTCAAAAAATTGATCTTGTGGATTTTGATCGAGATACAACTTTTGAGTTCAGAAACTTAGTACAAAAAAATATTTATTATTTGAATTAGCAATGGATGAAATTCAGTATCATTTCCAGCAGTATAAAAAGGCTTTAAAAAAACTAAAGGATGCGGTGGGTCGTCCTTTGACAGAGGATATTATTCGAGATGGGACGATTCAGCGATTTGAGTTTACATTTGAACTTGCTTGGAAACTAATGCAGAAGATAAATAGAGTGCAAGGATTTGAAACCCCTTCTCCTCGATCTAGCATCAAGCAGTGTTTTCAGCTGGGGTTTTTTACAGAGGATTTGAGATGGTTAGACATGATAAAAGATCGAAATCTAACTTCCCACACTTATTGTGAGGACATTGCAAATAGGATTTATCGTGATATTCAGGATTTTGTGGTTTTGTTGGGAGAGTTTGAGGCAAATGCAGAGATTTTTATTGACAGGGAAATTTAATCCCCATCCCTTATCTTCCTTCTGGTATTAATTTTTCTTGAACACTACCTTCCTCATTCTCTTTTACTTCTGTAGCTTTGATCATTGAAATCGAAGCCACTAAGTCTCCATCTCGAGGTTTCATTAGAATTACTCCTTGAGTAGCTCTTCCGCTGGTTTTTATATCTTTTACAGGGATTCGTACAGATTGGCCATTTTTTGTGGTCATTAGAATATCATTTTCAACATCTGTTGTTTCAATTACCCTGGATCCTGCTACATCACCAGTTTTCTTTGTCAAATTAGCTACTTTTACTCCTGCTCCCCCTCTTGATTGTACTCGATAGCTCAAAACTTTCGACATTTTCCCTAGTCCGTTTTCCATGACCACCAAAAGTTTTGCTTCTGGATCTCTAAGGATGTCCATTTCAATAACCTTGTCTTCTCCTTTTAGTTTTATTCCTCGAACTCCTGCTGCAGATCGTCCCATTGGGCGGACATCTGATTCTGCAAATCGGATAGATTTTCCGTCTCTGGTTACGATAAATATTTCATCTTCTCCAGAACTTACTTTTGTCCATTGGAGTTCTTCCCCTTCTTTGAGTCCACAAGCTATTAGTCCGCTACGTCTTACACTCTTAAACTGTTCGAGGGATGTTTTTTTTATCGTTCCACCAGTACTACACATAAATATATATTCACCAACAGCTCGGCTCATATTTAAAATTTCAGTTACTTTTTCTTTTGGTTGTAGTTGTAATAAATTTACAATAGGAGTGCCTCGTGCGGTTCTAGAAGCTTCTGGTATTTCATACATTGGTAATGAAAACACTCGTCCAGAACTGGTAAAAAAGAGGAGATCATTATGATTGGTTCCGAAGACTGTTTTGATAATAATATCTTCTTCCTTTGTTTTAGCACCGACTACTCCGACACCACCTCTTTTTTGAGATCGAAATACAGATGGACTAACTCTTTTTACGTAGTTTTCTTGAGTGAGTACTACTAGCATTTCTTCGTCTGGGATAGTATCTTTTGCTGAAAATTTTCCGAGTCCGTGTGGGTGTACTTCTGTTTTTCTTACATCTCCAAATTTTTCTTTTACCGTATTTAGGTCTTCTTTTATGATATCAGCCATTTTTTCTTTACTTGCCAAAATTGATTCTAATTCAGCGATACGTGCTAATTTCTCTGCTAGTTCATCTTCGATTTTTTGTCGTTCCAAACCGGCAAGGGTTTGTAATCGCATTTCGAGAATGGCTTTTGCTTGAATTTCAGAGAGTCCAAACTTGCTTTGTAGTTCTTCGCTAGCAATCTCTTTTGTTTCGGAAGCTTTGATAATAGCAATTACTTCGTCTATATGATCCAGCGCTATTTTTAGTCCTTCCAGTATGTGAGCTCGAGCTTTTGCTATTTTGAGGTCGTATTCTAGGTATCTACGAACCACTTCAAATCGATGAGTAAGGAAATATTCAAGGACTTCTTTAACGTTTAACAATCTTGGGTGAATACCATCAACCAGAGCAATCATATTTAGATTGAAACTCTTTTGAAGTACGGTATTTTTAAAGAGTTGATTTAGAATTTTCTTTGGAAATGCATCTTTTTTAAGTTCGATGACAATCCGAATTCCTTCTCTGTTGGATTCATCTCTTAGATCACTGATACCGATTATTTTTTTGTCTCGTACTAGATCTGCGATTTTTACTACTAATTCTGCTTTGTTCACTTGATATGGAATTTCTGTTACGATGATGGAGGATTTTCCATTCTTTTGTTCTTCAATTGTCGTTTTTGCTCGCATGATTACTCCGCCTCTTCCGGAGTGGTACATTTCTTTTATACATCCTCCATCGTAGATTTCTGCTCCTGTTGGAAAATCAGGTCCTTTGATGTATTTTAAAAGGTCGTCGATTGAAGATTCTGGGGTATCTATCAGTTGGATTGTGGCATCACAAACTTCAATCAAATTATGAGGAGGGATATTGGTTGCCATTCCGACAGCAATTCCCATGGTTCCATTTAGTAGTAATTGTGGGACAACAGTAGGTAATACTGTCGGTTCGTTTTCGGTAGCATCGTAATTTGGTTTGAAATCGACAGTCTCTTTTTCAATATCTTGTAACAAAAGTTCTGCTACCTTTGTCATTTTTGCTTCCGTATAACGCATGGCTGCGGGATTGTCTCCGTCTATAGACCCAAAGTTTCCCTGTCCATCAATTAGAGGGTATCGAAGACTAAAATCCTGTGCCATGCGAACCATGGACATATAAACAGCTGAGTCACCATGAGGATGATATTTTCCGAGCACGGCACCGACTACGGTTGCGGATTTTCGATATTTGGCATTGGCACGAAGTCCGTTTTCGTGCATTGCGTACAGAATTCGTCGGTGAACGGGCTTCAGTCCATCACGTACATCTGGTAGTGCACGAGAAACAATGACGCTCATGGCATAACTCAGATATGAATCTTTCATGTCTTTGGTTATATCCAATGGAAAAACACTGGCATCCTCTTCTATTGGGAATAATTCTGTTACAGGCGGTTCGTTGTTTTTTGTTTGGTTTGATTCTATTTTTTGGGTATCAGAAGTTTCTGGAACTGTTTCAGAATTTTCGTTTTCTTCTGTATTTGGAGATTCTGGTTCGATATTTGAATCTTCATTTTCTTCGGGAGCTTGATTTTCGTCGGTCATTTGAAAAATAAAATATTTTTATCAAATTGGACGGTATCAATAAATAAGATTAATTCAAGTATTTAGGGTTATGAAATAAACTTTTTTTGACAGAAAAAATAATTTCCCTTAACTTGTTTTCACGTTTTATTTTTGGAAACGATATTTGTTTAAATTTATATTCATGCTGCCACGACCAATTTTTATCACAAATTTCAAAAACTTTGAAGAATCTACAGGAACCAATGCTGTGAAGATGGCAAAAATCCATGAAAAAGTTGCTAGTGACATGGGGGTGAGCATAGGGATCTGTGTGTCGGCTTTTGATATGTTTCGGGTGACACGGGTAGTTTCTATTCCTGTTTTTGCTCAACACATGGATCCGATTGACTATGGAAATTGTACTGGGCATCTTTTGCCTCAGAGTGCCAAAAAAGCTGGTGCAGTAGGAACTCTTCTAAATCATTCTGAAAGAAGGTTGGATTTAGAAGTCTTGGAAAATACGACTTCTTGTGCTCAAAAGGCAAGTTTGGTCAGAATTGTTTGTGCAGAAGGGCCGGAGGAGATAGAGCGATTTGCAAAATTTCATCCTGATTTTTTAGCGTTTGAACCACCGGAGCTTATTGGGTCAAAAACAAAATCGGTTTCTTCTGAAGCTCCGGTATCAATCGAGCATTCAGTGCAAATGGCAAAGGGTATTCCTGTATTAGTTGGTGCGGGGGTTAGTTCTGCAAAAGATATTGAGGTGGCCTTGGGGTTGGGGGCTCAGGGCTTTTTGGTCGCTACTGCTGTGGTAAAGGCTGATGATCCGGAAAAGAAATTGAAGGAGTTGGTTTCGGTTATGAAGTAGTATTACTAAAATTCTAAGCTCCAAATAACAGATTCCAAACAATTTTTGTTTTGATATTTATAATTTTGTAATTGGTGTTTAGGAATAAAAATCAAATAAACTAGCCAATTTCATCTCAATTTTCATGTCATCTTTGAAAGATTTTCACGCAAAAAATACTCGGAGTGGGATTGGCCACGCCTCCCATTTTTCACGCAAAACATCTTCCAAATCTAACATAAATCTTGAGCGAACTTGATTAGCCTATTTAATTTTTATCCCTTAATTTGGTATTTGGACATTGTTATTTGTAATTTTTTCTCTAGCTTTTATTTGAGCTTTAAGTATCAATATGTGGAATTATATATATTTGGAATGATTATATTTTCTATTATCGCTTTTCTTGTTATTTTTTCTGGTCTAATTCTGATTCATGAGTTTGGTCATTTTTATGTGGCTCGTAAGTCTGGGGTCAAAGTTGAAGAATTTGGATTAGGTATGGGAAAGAAGCTCTGGGGGAAAAAAATAGGGGAGACTGAATACACTTTAAATGCATTTCCTTTTGGAGGGTTTGTTCGGATGCTTGGAGAAGAAGAGGAATCGGATGATCCTCGAAGTTTTGATCAAGCAAAATTATGGAAACGAATGGCGATTACTTTGGCAGGAGTTTTTATGAATTATATTGCGGCAATTTTTATTTTGACGGTGCTTTTTACAGTTGGGACGAATCCCATATTGGTATCCAAGTCGGATTTATTGGAGGCAGAAAAAACAGGTATGGTGACTATGAGTGAAGCTGATGAAGATGGAAATAGAAAAATTATAGATATGAAGGAAATTAAACTGCCGTTTCCTCAGTCATTTGTGTTTTCTATAAAGGAGACAGGAAGGATCTCGGTTGCGGTGCTTGAAAAGGTTGGGGAGATTCCGGTTGAAATTATAGAGAATCATAAATTGCCAGAGGGGTTATCTGGTCCAGTTGGGATTGCGGAGGTCACGCACAAGATTCTTCCGCTTGGATTATTGGCCTTATTAAAATTAGCAGGGATGCTTTCGATATCACTTGCGGTTTTTAATCTTTTGCCAATTCCGGCGCTAGATGGTGGGAGATTTTTTTTTCAGCTTTTTGAATGTATCACTCTTCATCGCCCGAATCCGAATTGGGAAAATGCGTTGCATTTGGGAGGATTTGTTCTTTTGATGGGGTTGATTGTGGTCGTTACTTGGAACGATATTGTGAGGATATTTTTTTAGGTTTTTTCTTGCACTTCTATTGAAATTAAACAATCATGAGCTTGTACTTTTTAATCTAAATAAAAAATGCTTTCACTTCCCTTTATTGTCATCGCAGTTATTCTCCTTTTTGCTTCTATCAGACAGGTTAATCAGTATCAGAGAGGGGTGACTTTTACTCTGGGAAAATATACTGGAATCAAACAACCGGGTTGGCGATTGATTATTCCGATATTTCAATCTATGACAAAAGTTGATATTCGAACCAAGGCTGTGGATGTTCCAGATCAGGAAGCTATCACAAAGGACAATATTCCGGTTCGGATCAATGCGGTGGTTTATTATCGTATTATAGAGTCTTCTAAAGCTGTTTTGGAGGTTGAAAATTATTTTTGGGCAGTGTCTCAAGTGGCTCAGACTACTATGAGAAATGCTGTGGGAGAAGAGACTTTGGATTCTTTGCTTCAAAATAGAGCAGAGGTAGCAGAAAGAATTAAAACTTCTGTTGATGAGAAGACTGATCCTTGGGGAATAGATATTGAGGGGGTAGAACTCAAAGATATAATTATTCCGGAAGATCTGAAACGTACTATTTCCAAGGAGGCTGAGGCGGAAAGAGAAAAGCGTGCTGTGATTATAAAGGCAGAAGGAGATAAGGTCGCAGCAGACAATTTGGTTGCAGCTGCAGAAAAACTTTCACATACTCCAGGGGCGCTTCATTTGAGAACGCTTCAGAGTTTAAACGATCTTAGTTCAGATCAATCAAACACAACAGTTTGGATTATACCTCTGGATGTTTTGCAAGCGATTAAAGGGTTTTCAGATAATCAGGAAAAGAGAGCCGCTTAAGTGTTTACAAATGAGTATGTACTATTCTCCCATTTGCGGAGGGACTGACCAAGTTTCCTGGTACGACGGTTTAAAAAATAAATCAGTAGAAGCAGGAGCTTCTGAAGCAAGTACATTTCCAAGCGGGAGCTTGGGAATGAGGAATCTAATTTTTTAGATATTAATTCATGTTTTGGATAGAACTACGAAAGAGTGTAGATATTATAGAAATCTGAGGATTATTTATCGGAAACACTACCAGGCTGTTTGAATTAAAGACCGGCCTCGATAGGAACCGATATCATTTCCATTTGGTTGGATTATAATTAAATGACGAAATGGTAACTGATAAATGATAATTAGGATATTATATAATTGTTTTTTTATTGGTCTTTCCAAAATATCTGTTTTGGAATTCGAAGATCGATGTGATCAATGTTTCTATCTTCATAAAGTCCAATTCGACTGGTTGAAGATTTTAGTTTGCGGATCTGTTGTTCTATAGAAAACTGTAGATCAAACCAGATTGCCATATCATTTTTGGAGATGATATGAACTTCTTTTGCCACTGGATAATAGTGAATATCATTAACGACCAATTCAATTTGAGATTCAAATAGGTTTTTTACTTCTAATATTTTCTTGAGAAGTTCTGGTTCTGCAAATTTTTGGTGAGGAAAAATTGGTTTTAGGTAATCAAAGATTTTAACAGTAGGAAGTGACTCATCTGGCATTTCTTTTAATATGATACCACTATGGGAAACTACTGAAAAATTTGCGGTTTCTTGGTTTAGGAGTGTTATTAATGGTGGAGAATTTTCAATCTTGAGTTTTATTTCATCTGGCCAGTGTTCTGTGATTGATATATTTTGAAATTCTGGAAATTTTTTTGTAAGTGTTTTTTTGATGTCATTTTTTGGAAGAATGAGCATGTTTGTTCCAAAGAAATCTTTTAATGAGGATTCTACTAAGTTGGCATCTATATTGGGGTTATCTCGTAAAACGGATATTTTTTTTAGTTCGAAATATGGAGAGAAAAATGAAAATCCAATAAAACATGCAATTATTCCGAAAAAAATTCCAACGAGTACTGAACCTTTAAATAGTTTAACTAACTGTTTGATAAATAAGATTTGAATGAAGAAATTTAAAAATCTGTTTCGTATGCGATTAGGGGTTCGACGACTGGTTTGGTTAGAATCGATGAGGAAAGCTCGACGTCGATTTTTCATTTTTTGTCAAGTGTTTGTTTTTATTTATGAGAAATAAATTATCTCGAAAAGGTGGTTTAATTATTTAAAATGTCTGCTTCTTTTTTCTTAGAAATTTCATCAATTTGTTTGTTGGCAGTGTCTATTTTTTCTTGAATTTGTTTTTCTTCTGATTTTGCTTCGTCTTCAGATAGCTCTTTTGCGTCTTTTAGTTGCTTTATCTCTTTGATTGCATCATGACGAATATTTCGTATTGATATGCGGGCTTGTTCTGTCATATCATGAGCCAGTTTTACTACTTGTTTTCTTCGTTCTTCTGTCAGTGGAGGAATCGGGAGTAATATATATCCTCCCATGTTTTGAGGATTAATCCCTAGAGACGATTCTCGAATTGTTTTTTCGATTGTTCCGATGATGGATTTATCCCAAGGTTCAATTTGAATTGTTTTAGAATCAGGACAAGAGATGTTTGCAGTGGCTTTGAGTGCTATCATGGAACCATAGCTTTCTACTTGGATATCTTCTACTAGTGCTGCTGATGCTCGACCGATTTGGAGTGTTGCGAATTCTGAACGGAGGTGTTCAACTGTTTTTTGAAGTTGATCGAATAGATTTGTCATTATTTAAGTTATTAAATTTTACTATTTGTTTATATTTGAATATTGAATGCAAATCAAGTGTTTGAATAGGTTTTTGTTTGTTTTCTTCTTCACTATCACTACTGTTTTGTATCCGCTTTTTTTTCATCATAATGATGTATCCCCCCAAAAAATCAATGTAATCTTACGATGCCATGGCCGATTGTCGTCG
>CAZQFO010000013.1:18251-23059 GCA_964592695.1 uncultured Candidatus Peribacteria bacterium | reverse complement strand
TTCCTCCTTCGCTATACGTCCAGTATGAAATAAGCTTCGGCGGACAGGTCGTCAGGAAAATTTCGTCATATTCCCGATATGACTCAACTTTCCTTTCTTGAATACGAAGCAAAAAATTCTTTCATATTGCGTACATTATTTTCTGTCAGACCCCTTAGCTATTACATGAAAACCTTCCTTTTTGATGGAGACAACGTAATCAAAAGGGAAGGTGGTGAATATCTACCTCATTGGTTTATTCTTCCAGGCAGAGCCGGATGGGTTACTGCTACACAATCTCAAACGAAGGAGGATGGGGTACTTTACAACCAATCAATCTCCTATATATCCAAATCCTTCACATTTGCTGCGTGCGTCTGGATAAACTTCCGCCTTGGAAGCACGTCGCTTCCCATCAAGACTTTAAAAATATGATCAGCAGCTTCTGCATCATCTAGAGTCACTCTGGCGAGCATTCGATTTTCTGGATTCATAGTGGTCTCCCACAACTGATCGGGATTCATTTCCCCTAGTCCTTTATAACGTTGAATATTTTCACCTTTTATATCTTCTTCATCACGGATCTTATCCTTTTCTGCATCATCCATAGCATACCAGGACTTTTTTCCTTTTTGTAATTTATATAGAGGTGGTTGTGCGATGAAAATGTTTCCATTTGCTACTAACTCTCGGAAGTGCCTATATAATAATGTCAAAAGCAATGTACGGATGTGTGCACCATCGACATCCGCATCGGTCATGATGACGACTTTTCCGTACCTTAGTTTTGATAATTCAAATGTTTCTCCTATAGAAGTCCCTAATGCAATTACCAGGTTCTTAACTTCTGCGTTGGCTAGCATTTTTTCTAGTCTGGATTGCTCCGTGTTTAAAATTTTACCACGTAATGGCAAAATCGCCTGAGTGTGTCGATCTCTCCCCTGCTTCGCTGATCCTCCCGCTGAATCACCCTCTACTATGTATAGTTCGCATTCTTGCGGTTTTTTTGATGAACAATCTGCTAGTTTTCCCGGGAGCGTTAATCCCTCTAGGGCTCCTTTTCGGATGACGGTATCTCTTGCTGCTCTTGCTGCTAAACGTGCACGAGTTGCCAAAGCACACTTATTTACCATTGCCGCTGCATTTTTTGGATTTTCGTTCAAAAATTCTATAAGTCTTTCTGCTAAAAAACGGTCGACAATTCCTCGTACTTCAGAATTCCCCAGTTTAGATTTGGTCTGTCCTTCAAACTGTGGTTCAGATACTTTGACCGAAATAATTGCCGTAAGCCCTTCTCTCACATCTTCGTTTACGAAGTTTGGATCTTTTTCTTTAAGCATGCCTTTATCTCTAGCATATTTATTCATCACTCTTGTTAGTGCCATAGAAAACCCGGTAAGATGAGTCCCTCCTTCTCCTGTTTGAATATTATTGGCAAATGTAAAAATATTTTCACGAAACTCTCCGGTATACTGCATAGAAATCTCAACTGCTACTTCGTCTTTTTCTCCATCAAAAGCTACAATCGGTCCTATACATTCTCGATCTTCATTTAGGTGTCGAACAAAAGATGAAATCCCTCCCTCGAAATAAAATTGACAGGCATCTTTTTTCCCTTCTCTCTCATCATGAAATGTGATTACTACTCCACGTGTCAGGTAGGCCTGTTGTCTCAGACGCTTTTTTATAATGTCAAAATCGAATTCCAAAGTCTCAAAAATTGATCCATCTGGCCAAAACTGAACCTTTGTTCCATTATTGCTGGAATCTTCGATTTTTTTCAGAGGTTCCGCTGGTTCCCCTGCTTCAAATGCTACGAAATATTTCCCTCCATCTCGCTCTACGGTTACTTCTGTACGAGTAGATAATGCATTTACCACTGAGACTCCTACTCCATGAAGCCCTCCGGAAACTTTGTACCCCCCCTCTGCTCCAAACTTACCTCCTGCATGTAACACGGTAAGTACTGTTTCTACTGCTGATATTCCTGTTTGATGATGTTTTTCTACTGGGATCCCACGCCCATCATCCGTAACAGATACAGAACCATCCGTATGGATTTTTATAATGATATCCTTACAATGCCCGGCCATGGCTTCGTCTATCGCATTATCGAGTACTTCCCATACTAAATGGTGCAATCCTCGGACATCGGTCGATCCGATGTACATACCCGGTCGTTTCCTCACGGGATCAAGCCCTTCTAAAACCTGAATGTTTTGTGCACTGTAATCTTGTGTCATTTTTTTAGTTTTAAGTCAAAAGTTAACTTTTGCCATCATATTTGAAATAAGGTTAATGTAAAAAGATTTTTGAAGAATTCAAAAACTTTTCAAAATTGACTGGTTTCCTTCAGATGTATTATTCCTCCGACAACAAAAGGGATATGTAAATTCACAAGAGCCAAATCAATAAACATTATATGCCCTCGCCAGGTCATTATTAAAACATAAAGAGATGTTTTTCCAGACGTCATTATCTCGAAATTTAAAATCATCAGGAAGTTTTTGTCTTATTTCTGATGCGATTTTTTTTATCTTTTCCCAAAAGGCTTTTAGAATTACTACTTCCTCCCTATCAAGCATAGGAATTGTGGATATCCAATTGTCTTTTTTCCTTTGATCTGCAAATGATTTAAATCTTAAGTTATAAAATAAATCCTTTAGATCCTCTACCGTATGAAAAGAATCAAGCCTTTGAATTAGTTGCCCTATCAATGAACGATGATATTGAAATACAAATTCAATCCAAGATGCCTGTAAATATAGATCACTCGATGCCAGACTTTGTCGCCCTTCATCCAAATTACAACATGCTCGAGGCATAAAATTTACAGCAGAAGCTTGGGCACAAACAGCTTCTACTACCTGATATAATTTATCTCTATCAGATTCAGGAAGTCGAGAATAATCAACTCTGTCACTACTTCTTGGCCGCTCTTTACCTGCAGCGATACTTACTATCCTTGTTAAAGCCGCAAACTCATCTACCTCTTGATTTGAAACTTCAACTTCAGTCAATCCTGTTAATTCTCCAAAATTATCTCTTTTTTTCTTTTCCAACATTTCTTTCATCTCTTGGCGCACTTCTTCTGACAATTCAGATAAATCGAATCCATCTAATTCTAAAGATAAATCCATTTCCGCTTCAAATCCAGTATTATCCATCGACTTTAATTGTTCTTAAATTTTGTGCGAGGGTAATAATCAACTTTAAAAAGTCAATGTTGTTTTTAGTAAGCACTCATTGGGGGGATTTTATTTTTTTCTAGCCCCCTAAAATTTCATATTTTCGCCCTCAAAAAAGCTTATTATTACAAAAAATAATATTGCAACCGGAGTCATATCAAAAACTGTTGCAAGGTTTATCGTCACGAAAATTGCTGCGCAAATCGGCCAGAATCCTCTATTTGCCCAACGAAAAACCGTGACAAAAAATCCCATAGACATAACCAATCCAATAATTCCCAGCTGTGCAAAATAATCAGCAAATACATTTTCTGCAATAAGAGCTTTGTCGTCATTGTTTTCACGTAAGTTTTTGGATCGAGCGGCTGGTCCTAGTTTTCCCAGATTCCCAATAATTGGATACTCCAATCCTTTTTGGATAGCTTCTATCGGTTTAGTAAAGTGAGCAACTGTTCCCGATCTTTGCATTATTTTTTTTTGCAAATCTTCATTTTGGTAAATTCCATACATTCCTCCTGCAATAATACCAAGAATCAAGCCAATGATAATCCCCCTCCAATTCTTCATCCGATCCTGAATTATTATCCAGATAACAACACCTACCACTAGCCCCAATATTGCCGCCCTAGATGCACTCTGATATATTCCAAAAATCAGAATCAAAACAAGTCCCCACTTCAAGAAATATGCCCTCCCCATTTGGAAAAGATGGACCAAACTTACTTTATTATCATGAATGACAGAGGTACTATTGTGTGATTTTAAGGAAAGATGCGAATGGAGGGATTTCGAGTACAAACAAAGAAAAAACCCTATCATCATCAAATGTGCAAATGCCACAGGCCCACTACTCCCTCCTTGCATACGAATAACACCGCTGGCCTTATGGTACAGTGGAAGTGTTTGACCTGGGACCCAGCTGGATATAGTGGTAGAATAAAAATTTTGCAATACATCAAATCCCCCCACAAATTCCGCCCATGTTCCAAATAACACTGAACCAACACAAGAACAAACAAACAACTTTGAGAATTTGTAAAACACTTCGTTTTTCCACTTAGTTCCGAAATAATGGATCAATCGGGACATTATTAAAAATATCACAAATCCAAATCCCAGATATCGCATTGCGATCAAAGCCGTTGATTTGTCTGGGGATAACAACACTAACACGCCTCCCCATAACAAAAATAACAGAGCAAACATCGCTCCTCCTCCCCCCTTATAAAAGAGAGACACTGACAGAGCTTTACTATTGAGATAATCTTTGCCTGAAAGTGGAATTAATTGCATCCATCGAGGAAGTGGGGTTTTCTGCGCGATCTCCAAATACAAAACTATCAAAAACAGTCCCACTACCACTCCTTCCTTCCAAAACCTTACGGGATCTGGCAAAAACACAGATATGACTCCGTGCCAGGGAAGCAAGAGAGCCAATACAAGAATGAGACATTGAGACATTTTATGCATCATACAAATGCAGGAGTATGTCGAAATCGTTCTTCGTGATTCAGCAATTTTTTATCAGCATACATTTTTGAGTCATCTGCAAAAAACGCTAGCTTATCCATTAACTCATTTTCTATAACAATCCATAATTTATCATTAAATTCTTCCTGACGGGCATTAAATTCTTCCTGG
>CAZQFO010000013.1:0-18151 GCA_964592695.1 uncultured Candidatus Peribacteria bacterium | reverse complement strand
CGAGCATTAAATTCTTCCTGGCGAGCATTAAATTCTTCCTGGCGAGCATTAAATTCTTCCTGGCGAGCATTAAATTTTTGTTGTTCAATCATAAAGTCATTTATACTCCCCAATGCCTGAATAATATTCAAATTAGTTGCTCTTTGCTCATTATTAAACACTTCTTGTTTTTTATTAGTTTCTTCTTGTTTTTTATTAAACGCTCTCTGTTCAACAATGAAATCATTTAGAGTTTGTGTTGTCTGCAATAGTGCGTTTTTTAATTCTTGATCATTCATGCGTATCAGAGTAAAGTTTCAAAATTCAATGTCAATTTTTTAAAAACTCTTTTCAAAATTCTCTCCTTTCACATATCGCCCTACTCAGAGTCCCTGCATCTAGGTAATCCAGGTCTCCTCCGCTCGGAATTCCTCGAGCCAATCGAGTGATCTTTCCTGTAAAGAATTTGGGTAGCTTTTCAGATAAATATAATGAAGTGGCATCTCCTTCTACATTCCCAGACATAGCTAAAATTACTTCTTCAATATCCGGGTTATTTTGTACTCGATTAAAAAATGTATTGATTCTCAGGTCTTCAGGACGGACTTTATTCATGGGAGAAATCACTCCATGGAGCACATGATACCGCCCTCTAAATTCGTGTGTCCGCTCTAATGCCACTAAATCCATAGGGGTCTCAATCACACAAATCGTTCGAGCATCTCGATTTGGATTCTCACAGACTAAACATTTTTCTCTCTCGCAAAAGTGGTGACAGTCATTGCACTCTCTAATGTTTTCACGAAGAGAACCTATAGATTGAGCAATTTTCTTATCCAATCCTGATTCATTTTTTAGCAGAGAGAAAATCAATCGTTCTGCACTGCGAGATCCAATTCCTGGTAGATCAGAGAGTGCTTCGATAGCGTTTGTGATAGCGGATGGCAACATATTAATGAGAGAAGAATTATGTAGAGAAGAGAGAGGAGAGAAAAATTATACAGGATTAATCGTATTCAGCAGGCACAATAGAAGTATGCACTATCATCGCATCTGCAAAGGAGTTGTAACTTATGCTTGATATTTGCGATAAAGGCGCTTTTCCCGAAGGCTCCCTACGGTCGCCTTCGCCTGTCGGTCGAAGCTCGTAGAGCGAAGACTGATGAAGCTCCAAAAAATAAATTCCTTAGGTTGTGCTGAATAATTACGATTAATCTAACCAGTTTTGTTAACCCATCAGTTTCAACCTTCGCTCTATGAGTTTCGGCAAACAGGTACTCTTGGGTATCGTGAGATTGTATTACGTTTAATCAGCTTTTTGGCATTAAGGGATAAAAATTAAATAAACTGATCAAGTTTGATAGGATTTTTTTTACCTTCGAGGCAGTGAAATTGTGTTTTATTGGACATAAGACACGATTTTGCTAACGAAGAAGGTGGAATAAAATACATTAAAATTGGTTAGGTTATTTTGTTTTTATTCCTAAGCAGATAATCTAATTTTTCATTAGTTCCTTTTGTTCCTCCACTGCTAGTGCATCCACGACTTTATCCAGATTTCCTTCTAGGATTCCGGGTAAGTTTGAAAAATTTTGACCAATTCGGTGGTCCGTTACTCTATCCTGAGGAAAATTATATGTTCGAATCTTGTCTGATCGATCCCCTGCTCCGATGGAGGCCAATCGTGTTTCCCCTAGTTCTTGTCTTTTCTTTTCTTCTTCAATCGCATTCAATCGAGCTCGAAGCACTTTAAAGGCTTTATTTTTATTTTTTAATTGTGATTTTTCGTCCTGACAGGTCACGACTAATCCGGTTGGCACATGAGTCAGTCTCACTGCAGAGTCGGTCGTATTTACCGATTGTCCTCCGCATCCGGAAGAACGATATACATCTACTCGTACATCTTCATCTTTGATCTCAATATCTGCATCCTCTACCTCTGGCATAACTACTACAGAGATAGCGGAAGTATGCACTCGACCTTGGGATTCGGTTACGGGGATACGTTGTACTCGATGGACGCCTGCTTCATATTTTAATTTCCCATAAGCGCCAAATCCGCTGAAACGAATTATCATTTCTTTTATACCTCCCCCTTCATTGGCTGATTCTGACATTATCTCCGGTATAAATCCACATTTCTCAGCAAAACGAAGGATCATTCGTGCAATTTCATCCGCAAAGAGTGACGCCTCATCTCCTCCTACCCCAGCCCGAACTTCGATAATGGCTGGTTTGTCATCGTTGGGATCGGTAGGTATCAGTGCAACTTTTAGTTCTTCTTCGACAATAGGTAATTGTTCCTTTGCTTCATCCAGCTCTATTTTTGCCATCTCGATCATCTCTGGATCTTTTTCGGATTTCAAAATCTCCTCAGCATCTGATTTTTGTTGCTGATACTTGAGATATCGGGTTGCAACTTCTACTTTGGGTTCCAGAGCTTTTCGCTGCTGGCCCAATTTGGTAGATTTTTCGATATCAGAGTACACTTCCGGATCAGATAGTTGTTTTTCCAGATCTTGAAATTCGGTGATGAGTTTTTGGGCTTTTGTGATCATTATTCGTAAATTTTATGAGAACCAATATCATGGAACAAAACTGAATCATCTTTTTGAAAGGAAAAAATAGCTCTATGAGAATAATCAACTGTAAAACTCCAATAATTTTTCAGACTCCCTTTGAGCTTATGAGTTTTCAATCGATTATCAAAGAAATCAGCTTCAAAAACATGTAGTATTTCCCAGAATTTTTTTTGAACCTTAGGAGAACACCTTTTTAATCTTCGAAAAAAATGACTCGAAAAATTAATTTTTTTCATGTGTCTCAAACCATTTCTGAGCTTCTGCCGCACTGTCAAACGAATGGTAATTCCCTCTAACAATATCTAATTCAGACTGCATAACTTGACCTGTAGCTTCTAAATTTTCTACTTTTTTTTTCTTTTGTAAAAAATCTTTCGTACAAGAGATCTCTATACTTTTCTCTGATTTAACTTCTTGAATTCCAGCAAATAACTCAAGCTCATCAGTAATTTTTTTTAAATACTGGTTGATAGTCATTCCCTCACTATCAGCAAATTTTTTTATCCTTTGTGCTATTTCATTTTCAATCTGGAGGGTTGTCATTTTGAAATCTCATTAAAAACTTCCAATATATTAAGGTTTATACTCTTTAAATTATCCATCGTCAATTTAAATACGTTTGCTTTTTAATTCTAATTGTGATAAAATAAAAGGATTGTAAAATTTATCTACAAAAAAATGATCTCAAAAAACCCCCTTATCAGCCAAGCCATGAATTTACTTATTTCATGCCAATTCCTCACCAAATCACAAAAAAAAGAATGGATTTCGGCATCAGTAAATCTTCCTGAAGAAAAACTAAAAGCTCTGATCAAGTTACTCAAACAATCTCAAGCTCAAGTGAAAGCTAATGAAGAAAAACACCAAAAAATACAGAATCAGATAAGAGGAAAATATGTGAGAGAAATAAATGAATACGAAAGAAAAAAATCTGTAGAGATTATAAAGACGGTAGAAATGGCTGATCAAACGTCTAAATATGAAGAAATGGAAAAACTTCTTTCTGAACTTAATTAATCATTAAATATATAAAATCAATTCATTGAAAATAATATGAAAAATCTAATCCTATTCAATTCCGAAATGATACAATCAAGTGTTGAGACTTCTAAGATATATCGAAGTTTTGAGCAACCAGCACGAGATCTCGATGCAGCTCTTGAAGACAAAGACAGTCTTGATGAAGAAACGGACTTTCATAAACCAAAAGCGGTAGAAAATGCTGTTTCAGAAGCCTATAATAGATTAATTAATTCTCAAGTATTAAAAGACCACCCTAAACATAAACAGCAAGTTGACTCCAACATTCAAAGTAAATTATCAGCTGCATTAGTCGCATATTCTTCAGCAATCACCAAATCTAATGAAACCCAAGAAGCAACTTTTCAATCATTGCAAGAGCGTTTCTTGAAAGGTCTCGAAAAATTTAGAACCGATACTCAGGCATTATTAGATACCAGATTAAGAGTAAGAGGAAAAGAAAAAGTCAAAGAAAGAAACAAAATCGATCTTCAATTATCTCAAATTGATCATCTCTTGGAACATTATAAAAAAGAAAAACAAGAATCAGAAACAATGCTGAAAGACGAAGGATTGCTGGAGTTATCATTTGGGAAAATCAGAAAAAGTCAGGAAAAAATGCTAGAAAGCATTAGAACACACATCAATAATAAATTCTTAGTTCTATTAAGAACTCTACGAGACGCCCCTGAATTAAAGGCTCGATTCGAGGATCAAGTTAAAGCTCTACAAGAGAAAAGAAATAATCTTTTTTCCGGAAAACTAGAAGGAGCAACTGGATGGGAATCTACAAAAAACTCTGTTGACATCTCTGATATGACGTTTGAAGAATTTTTGAAAAAAGAAAGCCGATTTGAAAAGACATTGATGAATTATGGAGTAGGTGTCGTAGGAGGTGTATGGGATGGATTTTGGTTTATAGTAGATCCCAGGAACTGGCCAGGAATAGTAAAGGGCATTGGAACAGCTATTGGAAACACTGCTGGATTCATATCTCTCTCTCAACCCCAGAAAGATAAAGTTATGCATGATCTGGGAGTAGAATTGGTAAAAGAAGGAGATGCTTTCACCAGTCTTAGTCCAGAAGAACAAACTAAAAAAATTGGACACATCCTCGGAATGTTGATCGGAATGGGAGGAGGAGCAAAAGTAGTTGGAAAGATAGGAAGAGCTGGGATGGATAAAATAAGTGCAGGAAAAAAAGCTCCTGTGTCAGCAGAGACAAGTACTAAGCCCAAACCTAAAACTGATAAGACAACCCCTTCCCAAAAAAAACCCAAAAATAAAAAAATAAAAAATAAATCTCAAGCAATGTCTAAAACAAAACAAAAAAAAAACGACGCTCCATCAAAAGCTGAAACTAAAACAAAAATAAATAGAAAAACTCTAAGTCTAGACGAACTCAGCATTTATGCAAGTAATTTAAAAGAATTAATGTCATTTGAAAGAATTTTAAGCAATGCTAAGAATCTATCGAAAGAAAGAAGAATTAAAGTAGAGTCTAGAATATCAGGATTAAAAAAAGCTATAGAATCTTTTGAAAAAAGAGGTGCAAGAGCACAATTAAAAGCAAGAAATGACTTAGAAGCTGCAGCAAAAGCAGAACCAAAACCAAAATCCAAAGAGCCTAAAAAAAGTACTACCAAAACAAAAGAAACTGCCGTAAGCTCTGAAGTAAGATCAAAATTACCAGCTAAGAGCAAACCACCAAAATCAACAAAACCAAGTCAAATTACCAAACAGAGACCTGCTGTATCTGCAAAACCTAAACCCAGAACCAAAACGACAGAAAAACCGGCCCAATTACCAGCAATAGCACGATCTGAAAAATTAACTAAAAAATTAAACCTCCCTACTCCAAAAAATTTACCAGCTGGGGTTCTGGATTTTGCCAAAGCCCGAGCAAAATTAAAAAAAGCAAAAAAGCCACTTTTGATTGAAGCAAGAGGGTTTAAAAAAGCCATAAAAACTAGATTTCCAAAGCTCCCATTAGCTGCTGCTGCAGCTGCACTTGTCGCATATGCTGCTGAAAAATATTCTGATGATGAGGTAGAAGCAATTATTCCTGAAGTGTTTGCAGATGAACCAAAACCCTCAGCAGTCGAAGCCCCTCCACAATCTACTCCTCCAGTCCCAGCTCCAACTCCTGTTGTTCCAGAAGCGAAACCAGAGGCACCAAAACTGAATTACAACATCAAATTCGTAGGATTATTAGACAGAAGCACAAACTACTCAAAAGTAATGAACAAAAATGCTGATATTATTTTTGATAAATTGAGTGAGGAGAATAATAATATCATGAGAGAATTAGCTATCAGTATTGAGAAAGATAGTAAAGGAGGAAGAAATCGACATGGAAAACCTACTGGAAGAGCATGGATAGTTGCGCTTCAAAAGAAACTTAATACTGAACCAGATATTGATCTTAGAGCTGATGGATTAGCTGGTGGGAAGACAATTGCAGCGCTTGAGAAGTATTTAGAGAAAAAACATAAGGAATCTACTTCGGCTTAACATAAATATCATACATGATTAGAAAGCGCGATCATGAGACCGCGCTTTTTTTCTTTTACATTATTTCTAATAACACGAAAGGATGACAATATAGGCTTATTTTTTCTAACTAATCAATCTATAGAACTCTTTTATGGTCGAAACTCAATCATCCTCAGTGTTCTGCTCTCTATCCCTACGGGAGCAAACCTGAGGTTGTTATTTCGACTTCCATCACCGGTTTTTCGAAATGAACTGACCATTGTCCCGTCTGCTCCGGCTACAGTAACCCATCCTTTTCCTACTCTAGAATAAAAGAAATCTTCTATATCCGGTTTGAGGTACACTTTGTATTCTACTTCTTCATCTGTCCGAATTGTTTTTTCTAATCCGGTAAACACTAGATCTCCTGTCGCAGACATCTTTTTTTCGTATATTTCCTCTTCCTCTGGTCCTTCTAACTTAATAAAGAAACTCTGAACCGGACCAATATTTGTTTTGTCGAACTTAAATTTAAACTTGATCGAATGTAAAATTGATCGATCATCAAGGGTGTTTTTTATACGTACGGAACCGATAGCTTCCCAGAAATCGATTCTTCGAACTACAACCTGTCCTCCATCGGGAATAGCCGAAACTTTTAATTCTTTTCGATCAATTTCATATCCCTGCTTATAGGAATTAAAATTTCTCGGACGGATAGCTGTACGACGAGAATCGATTCTTCTATTTTTAGAAAAATCATTTGTCTTAGATGTTCCTAATAATCTTGGCATGTTAAGTATTTTTGTCATTATCCATGCTGCATCGGCACGAGTTACTTCTTTGGATGGCCAATAATATTTTTCTTGTTCTCGAATCAAGCCATTATCTGCTAATGCAAAAACCGGACGAGCGAACCATATCTTGGAAGGAACATCCCTAAAACCTGCATGTGGCGCATCCTCGTCCAGTGCAAAAACTCTGGAAACAATAGTGGCCCATTCGGCTTTATTTAGCGTTTTGCCTGGACGAAATGTTCCATTTGGAAACCCTTTTATCCAGCCTCTGTCCGTGGCAGCCTTCACAGCTGGTGCAAACCAAGCCTCTGCAGGAACATCTGAAAAATCTGTCTCTCCTGACACATCTTTTAGATCTACTTTACTCATTCTCAAAAGCAAAGTTAATGCTTCTGCTCTATTTAATTTTTTATTGGGTTTAAAAGTTCCATCCCCAAATCCTGTCATAATTCCTTCTTCTTCAACTTTGTTTATGGATGATTCTGCCCAACGAGGGATATCATCATGATCAAAAAACTGTCGAGCCTGTACTCCCGTACTCAAAAAAAGAGAAGCTACCAGCCCCGAAACAAGTAAAATTTGTTTTTTCATGTTTAGTAAATAAGTTAATGATTATTAGCCGGAAACGAATTCAATGGAAATGATAATGGATCCCTGCTAATTTTGAGGTTTAAATATGTCAATCCGGATAAAAAATGCAACTTATTTTTATTTATTCTCCCGACGAAAAATAATACGTATTTCAGTTTTTTTTCTTTCATCTTTAAATTGAGAGTCAGAATGCAAACACTGAGAATTGGGGGAAATTAGGAATTAACTTGATTTTTCCTAAAAAATCTGATAAAAAAAAAGGGCGCAGTTTAAAAAGCGTAAAAAAAAACACAAATTATTTTACTCTAATCTCGAAAATCTTTATGCACAATGTAGTTCTAGTCGGCTTCCGCGGTTGTGGAAAAACCACTTTTGGGAGAAAATTGGCACAGGTTAGTGGTCAACCGTTTGCAGATCTGGATGAACAGATTGAGTTTTTTTTAGGGGAATCAATTTATGACTTTGTTGATAAACATGGATGGCAAGAATTTCGTGCCGTTGAACAAAAAGTAACTCATGACTTTTGTAGAAATTATTCTGGAATTCTAGCTACAGGTGGCGGTACACTTGAAAATTCAAAGAATCTTCAAAATTTAAAAAAGAGTGGAAAATTTGTTTTTCTTAATCCTGATTTTCAATCCGTAAAACAGTACTTGCTAAAAGATGGAACTCGGCCACGACTTAATACTGAAATTTCACATGAAGAGGAAATCGATTTAGCATGGAATCAACGAAAAGATATCTATTCGGCTATTGCAGATGTAGAGGTGGCTCCTGATATGGAGGCTTCAGTGGATCAAGAAATTAAGAAGATTACAAATCAACTTCCTTCTAATTTCCTGCCCCCGCAACCACCGCACAAAAGGGTGGCAATCCTGGCTTCTACAAACGGGTCTTCTTTTCAGGGAGTATTAGATGCACAAAAAATTGGCCGGATACCAAATGCAGAATTTACACTTTTTGTTACAAACAAACCTAATTGCAATGCTCTGGAAAAAGCGAAAAAGGCGAATATTCCAAATATTGAGGTATTCGCATCGGAAAAAGGCGAGACAAAAGAAGAGTATGATCGTCAATTAATAAATATGCTCCGTATTCATAAGCCCGATGCCATTCTTTTGGTAGGATGGATGAAGGTTCTTTCTAAGTTATTTTGTGATCAGTTTGGAAAAATCACTTATAATACGCATCCTTCACTATTGCCAAAATATGCTGGAATGATGGGAGACAAAATCCATGAACAAGTACTTGAAGATGAAGAAAAATATGCCGGATGCACAATTCATCGTGTTTCAGATGAGCTAGATGGCGGAGAAATCGTACTTCAGAGAAAAGTTTTAGTTGATTCTGAAGACTCTGTAGAATCTTTGAGATTAAAGGTTCAGAAACAAGAAATGCTTGGATTTTGTGAGCTTTTAGAACGGCGGTGATTTTCTTGTGAAAATTAAGCTGAGATGTTTAATCTTCGCCAAGATGCGATTTTCATTGGACTCCTTGGCTGATAAATCAGCCTTCGTCGTCCATGAAAATCGCAAAAACTACAACTTTAGTTTTTTTTGCTGGTACGTCATTGGAGTAATCACACCTAGTGTTTTTTTGCATTTCCATATTTTTTATGATATAATGATTAGATATGTTAAATATGGACATAAAAAAATTTCAAAAACGAATCAAAGAAACTGTTCTCTATACAAAAGAACAGAAAGCATATTTTATTTCTAAATCGAAATCATACTCCCCTGAAATTTGTGCAAAGCTTATTGAAGTTTTGGATAAACATGAGATGAGGCTCTTGGGTTATAGTCAAAAAGTATCCACAAAAATGCTTACCAATCAGGCTCACAAAACACAAAAAATGATGAAAGAAGTAGAAATATTTCATAAAAAAGAAGTTATGTATGCGGAAAAAGAATTAGATTCAGATCTAGCAATGCTAGGACCTGAAGAGACACCTAAAAAAGAGATTGAAAGCAATATTGAGATTGTAAACAAAATATCACATTCACAAAAAATTAAATGGTTAGTGATAGCCGTAATAACATTGATTATTTCCGGTTTAATTATCTGGAAGCACTATTCAAATATTGATTCCAATCTGGACACAAAAATTACTGAAATAACATTTAAAAAATAAAATGAAATCTTCTGAAAAAAATCATGAATCCACAAAAGGTCCTGAGAAAAACAGAGCTCAAGAACTTGCTAAATTAGTAACCAAGATAAGATTACGACCGGACTACCAATTAAAAAGATGTGAAGAAAACGAAGCCGCTTGTCGCGAATCAGAAGCTATATTAGGAGAATCAATTCCACACATACCGAAACCGAATATTGATAAATTAAGAAAAGTCGCAAAAAAAACGGGAAAACTTACAGAGGCAGATAGAGCATTGATTGCAGCAGCAGAGCGAGAATTAGAGGCAAAACAAGCCAAATTAAAGAAAGGTTCTGAAAAAAAGAAAGATAAGAATGAAAAAGTGGATATGGAAAAAAAAATGAAAGAAGTGAAAGGAAAATTAGATAAAAAAGTAGATAATAAATTTGGAAAAGGGATGCTGGATGAGGCATGGGAAGAAATAAAAGACAATGTAGCTTTGGTTGCAGCGTTTATAAAAGATTTCAGGAATACTGCTATGGCTTTTTTGAAGGGGATAAAAGATATGGCGATACAATTTGCAAAACATCCTATTGATACGCTAATAAATGCTGGAGCAAGTGCATTGGAGGCTGCAAAAAAAGCTACTCGTGGGTTGTATCAAGCAGGAAGATTTGTGATGAGAGGATTAATAAATTTTGGAGGAGGGATTGCCACACTTGGGAAGAATTTGTTTAAGAAAGGCGTGAAGAAAGGAGTTAAAAAAAGAATAGATAAATTACACAAAAAACCACGAGATAAGTTTCGAGGAGATCCGGAAACAGTAAAAAAGAATCTGCAACACATGCCAGATGCTCAAAGACAACAATTGGGTGAGGATATTCTCAAGAAGTACAAGCTGATACCTGAAGGGATACATTTATCTCCCGCACAAAAGAAAGCCATAATTGACGCTCATAATATCAAACCTACAGGTGGGATCGATAAAGATGGATTTCTCAAATATACCCGAGAAGAGATAATATTAATGCGTGAAAAACTTGAGAAACAATTTACGGCAGACCAAAGAGCTGCTTTGCAGAGAAATGGGGTGTGTGGGAGTAATTTTTCTTCTTTGTCACCAAACCCAAGACGAGCAGAAACATTGCAAGAAGCCAGTACTCGAGAAGCAGCTAATAGGGTTGCTGACTTAAAAAAAGAAAAAGAATCAAAGGAGTGGAGAAAAAAAAGAAGTGCCTCTGGAGCAAGACAAATATCGGGAGATAATATGAGCCATCTAGTTTCAACTGAACATATGACGAGACAAGGTGTACGTCCTGCTATCGCCGGTAAAATTGCGAAGAGAGAGAGAATTGATCTAAGTCCGGAAGGACATGATGTGGTAAATGCATTTATTGAGACACACATCAATGATATTAATATGTCTAAATTTGACTCTCCTGAGTTATTTTTTAGGCAGATGGATAATGGAATAATGGATGAAATTGAAAGATATGTATCTGCTAAAGGAATGAATGGAACACTAGATATAGGGACAGCGGAAAAAGCTAGAGATTATATGAATACATACTCTGGTAGATTGAAACAGATGTTAGAGATTGCAAAGAATAGAGCTAATCCTAAAGGTATAAAAAGATTATCGGAAATTTTCAAAAAATCTCCAAATACATTGAAATATGAAGAACTGATTAAAGAAATAACAGAAAGGAAAGAAATTATTGAAGATGTAAGGAACTCAATATTTAGATTTACTGGATCAAAAAGAGAATATGGTGAGAAAACACTAACTCATAGGGAAAAAATGATTTTCAAGAGTAAAAGAAATCAGGTTCCTGTTAATGATGAAATGCTGGAGAATGCGAAACTAAATCCAAAAGATCGATTGGTGGCAGCGGAAAAAGCTCTTGGAAGGGAATTGAGTCCAAAAATAAAAGCCGCTATCTGGAAAGCTCATCGCAAAGGGAAGGAAGGTGAAGGACTGGGAACTTATTCACGCGGAACAAAAATCAGCAAGGGATTGACTCTCATGAGAGCGCTCACAGAAGATCATATGTCAAGAGGAATGGATATGAAACCTGCACGTAAAAAAGCAAAAGAAGAAGCTAGGATTTTGATGGATAAAGGTTTAGCTGGGGAATCCGTTCCAAATCAAGGGATACTGGAATTTAGGTTGGCAAAAGGGAAGACAAGATTACACAAATTATATCAAGAACATACGATCAAAAATAATGAAAAAAAGATGGTATGGAAAAAAGGAACTCCAGAATCAGTAAAAGCGAAAAGAAGAGAATTGATTGAAAAAATAAAACAAACAAAGGCTGAATATGACAAAATAAAAAAGCCGACTATTCCAAAAGAAAAAGCTCGTACTGAAATTGCAGAACGTAAATATAGAGCTCAATCTGAACAAGTGAAAAAATCAGGAGTAGGTGAAGATGTTCTGGGTAAAATCCCAGAACCATCATCAAAAGCCTTTAATAATCTAGCAAAAATGAATCCCGCATACCGAATGGTTGCCCCTCTAAAAGAGATGGAGAGTGCTCTGCTTCAACAAGGAGGAGATATTGCACGGGATATTAGAATTTTGTATGAAAAAAGACTTATTGAAATTGCCGAAGATATGCCTCATAAAACTACTGAACTGGTTCAGAGATTTTTAAAGGTCACGAAAACAAAACATAACACGGGAAGTGAGCTCTTTGATAATTTTTATAGCCAGGTTTGTGAGAGGATTAATGAAAAGATAGATTTAGACGTGCCAAATGCAGCTGAACTGAAAGTCTTAAAAAAGAAAATTAAGGATGATTTTCAACGTCTTAGTAAAGAAAATGATATGCGTTTTTCGGGGGAAGAAATTTACGAATAATTTGACATTTATCAAAACCTTGCTACGAATCAAATATGAAAAGAGAAGGTGTAGATATTATTAGAGAATGGCTTGCCAATGATCCAGATCTTTATATTAGGAAATGGAGGATTGAAGAGTATCGTAGACTTGAGTATTTCTTGAAAATTCAAGAAGAGACTCCTTATTCGTCAGAACTTCAAGAGGATCTTAATAAGATTGCTCGATTATTATTTTTGGTAGATGTGGATGTGAGGGAAAGATATGGTTCAATTGATGGAAGAGAATTACAAATTATTGAACGAAAAGAAGTAGTTGGATTAATGATATACTTTAATCAATATATTCCAGGATTAAGGTATTATTATGCCCGTGCATGTGAAGAAATAGTAAAAATTACTGGAAATTTGGTTAATGTAACTATTGCAGCATCAGAAGAGGCAAAGTTTCAAGATTCAATTCGTGAAGACGATTTTAATGCGTGGGAAGACGTAACTCCATTAAAAGATTCTGAAAGGAGATTAGAAGAAATTAAATCATATGGTAAATTTGCCTATTTTCACAATAGATGGGATTCCCGAGAAAAAGTACTCAAAATAAAGAAACAAGCATTACAAATGATCGCAGAGGCAAAACATGAAGAGGCAGTATTTAGGGCTCAAATTGAACTGAGAGATGCTAATCCTACAATTCAATAATGTTAGAACTGGTTTTACATTAACTTGGTTTTGATATTTTAAGTAAAAGTTATATCAATTTATTCATGATCAAAGAAAACAATAACACTGGTATCATTATTCCATACGAATTAGCCCGAAAGAGGCTGGATACATTGGATAGAAATTCTGGAACTATGGATAGACTTAAAAGGGTTGTTTTTCCAAAAACAGCCCTGGAGATCCAAAAGGAGTTCTCTAATACAATTATGGAATTGGTGGCTAATATACTAAATGAGCCGACTGATAATTTAATCTTTAATATTTTTAGTCCTGAATGGCTAAAAACTAATGAAGAAATCATCTTTACTGTAATCTCGAAAATATCAAAACAAGTAGTATTTGTTGTAGCCTGGTATGATGGCGCTCATCTTCGTGATCCTTTTTGTTTGAAAGACGATGATCATTCTGAATCGATAAAACAACTACAAAAAAACGACTCAGTTTTTTCAATGACTTCATTGAGTTGCTCTGTTACTCTGAGAGGTCCGATTAATGACGACCATTAGTGTTTTATTGCTCTCAACTGCAAACTTATTGAGAAGGCTTGCAATCATAATATCTTTTATTACTTTGTCTGTGTAGCTGATTGATTTTATGCATAAAGTCACAGTTCTGCTCTTTGAAATGTCGGAAAAATATTGATATAAATCGAACCTAATGTGCTGAACATAAACGTTATGAATCAGGAGAAAGACAATGCCAAGTTTTGAACTAGGAAAAACAACTTATGAGACAGACGAAGATGGATATCTCGTTAATTCATCTAACTGGAATAGGGAGATTGCCAAATGTATCGCTGCAAGCGAATCCGTTATTATGACTAATGAACACTGGATGGTCGTGAATTTCCTACGTGCGTATTATGAGAAATACAAAATCGCACCTATGATTAGAATTCTTACCAAGGCTATGGGGGAACAACTAGGAAAAGAGAAAGGAAATACAACATACTTGTATATCCTCTATCCCGGAGGTCCAGCCAAACAGGCCTGTAAAATTGCTGGTATGCCCGAATCAAGTGCCTGTAATATGAGATTATGAATAATTACGTTTATTCTTTCCACATTTCAAAGAAAAAAGCTCCCCACGTCGGAGAGCTTTTTTTCATTAAGCCAATACTAGCTCCTTTTTTATGATCCTCATTATCCAGCTCTCCTCACCATAAACAGCATCCCTCCTGCCAAAATAGATACGGCAATCAATCCAATGAAATACAAGTCCCCTCCTCCACCTGATTTCTCAAGCTTTGGTGGAGCTTCGTGCATCCCACCAGTCGGAGTTGCTTCTACGGTTCTACTGGGAACGCTTTCTAGCCCATCATTATCGATAGCAATTACCTGGAAATAATACTTCGTTTCATTTATTAGATTATCCACATACCACTGTGTTCTATTGTCTGGTGTAATATTTTCTTGATTGCGATCATCTTCGGATGTCCCAAATTTTATTTTATATTGTACCACTTCTTTATCGTCTGTTGCAGGAGACCAAAAAAGAGTTACTTTTTTATCCTCTGGCTTTGCTGATAGATTCATAACTGCTGTAGGTGATACGTTTGTTTTACATACTCGTATGATGGCTGCATCCGGCTGAGAAAATTCATTTCCCACGGGATCGGAGATAGTACATCCCAAAGGATAATCTCCACACTCCATAGGGGCAGTTAAATCTCTCTCAAACGCTTCTCCTGCTGCCGAAAACTCCCATGCTTCTTGATTAAAATCACAAAAGGCAGTAGCTATCGCTTCGTTTGAAGTGATTCGTACTTTAAATATTTGTCCCGGATCCATTTCCTCATCCGGAATAACTTCAACTGCCATTACCGAAGGAGGTGTCCGATCAATCCTGATTTCTAATTCTTCTGATTTGGTCTGACTATCCATGCTCATTGCTTGAAATTTGTGCATTCCTTCTGCAAGAGTTGGTGTCTGAAAAATAAATTCTCCTGTATCCTTTGAAACTGGCATTTCTTCAATTAAAACCGTTGGGCCATCTACTATTTTTACAGTTTCCAATCCCGAAGCTCTTCCTGTAAGAGTTAATCTCGAAGTATTATAAATCCCGGGCTCAGGAGTAACAAAAGTTATCCCTTTTTCTGCAGGGACATATACGCTTCCATCTTCTTCTACTACTTTTATTTGACGAGTTCCACTTATTCGAAAATCTTTTAGATCATGTACTGTCAAATTATGAGTCCCAGGAGTCAAAAAAATCAAAGCTAATGCAAAAGGGTGAATCCCTTGATCTTCCATATCATATGTATAATCTGCTGGTCTGGTTGCCTTAGGATCACTGGTGGAGAATCTGATGGTGCCTAAATAGCTCTTCACTACATCTCCTTTTTCATCCTTTGCTACTACAGTCACACTTGTTACCTCTCCAACTTTTACGGTATTTGGAATGTCCTCTAGAGAAAAATAAGCTATCTCTTCAAAACTCTCCGAATAAAGCTGTGCTTTAAGAAACTGCCCAATTCCACTTGATCCTACATTTGGTAATGTAGAATCTGTATCTGATAAATAAAAAACAACCTCTGGTTTATCAAAAACCAGCGTATCCCCTGATAATGCTGATAAAACAGATACTCCAGGATCATTGGAAGTAATTTTCCCAATCACTTTCCCTTCCAAATCAGATACACTTGTGGCAACCACTACGTCCGAATTGCGAGATGAAATTATTTTTGTTTCAGAATTGGGAACAGAGTTTCCATATGCATCCTTGAGCAAAACTGAAAACTCAGCCCCCATAGTACCATCCGCACGTACTGATGGAGTTGCCACTTCAATTTTTGATCGAAACGCCGATACTGTGCCTGGGAATACTTCAAAGCTACTAGTAATTTGACTATTTCCAACTTCGGATCTATTTATTTTAAGTAAATAATCACCTGAGTCATGTAGATGAACACTAGAAATTGACGCATGTAGATTTCCCAGATCATCCGCTTTTTCAGTAAAAACAATGTCATTTTTTTGAGGACGATCTATGTGAATATCTATTGATTCGTTGGCCAATAATCCATTTGCATAAAAAGGCGAATCTTCACCTGCAAAAGTGTCCTGCACTGATAAATAGGGAGCTGCATGTACAGACATACCACTCCAAAACAATGCCAATAACGAAAACATATATTTTCTCATGTTTTTTTTAATTTTATCAAACAAGTTTCGAGATGTAAAACATTTTTACATTAAATAAAAAAGTATTGACACTTGCGTCAAAACGAATACAGAAGAATCACAAAAATTATAAACAGTTTAAATATAGTACCCTTATCTTATTAATTTTTTACATATGAATTTATCAGATTTCATGGCTGGTGCAGCTTCAGAAGAGGTACCTGTCAGCAAAACAATCGGCAGAGCTGTCCATGCTATAATTACAAGTTCCCAAGGACAAGTTATGGAATCCAGCCCTATAAATCAGGGAACTTTAGAAGAAGTTGAAAGAAGAGTTTTGGCAACACAAGAAAAAGAAAAAATTTCTAGAGAAATTGAGTTTACACTCCAATATATTCAAAGAGTTCGAAACACTCTGTTTCTGGGACTATTTAACACTAAAGGCATGTAATCATTAAAACAGCCTCAAGAACTCAGCAATTGACTTCATAAAAATCGAGCAAAGGTCGCAATAAAGCAATCAATACTATCATATTTGCATAGTTGCAATTACTTCGATCTCCACTTTTGCGTTTTTTGGTAATTTTGCTACTTCGATCGTAGATCGTGCTGGTTTGTGTGATCCAAAGAATTCTCCGTAAATCAAATTCACAGTTTCAAAATCAGCCATATCAGAAAGAAATATGGTCGTCTTCACGACATTATTCTTTGAGAGGTTTTGTGATAGAAGCAGTGCTTCTATATTCCGCAAAACTTGCATGGTCTGGGTAGTGACATCCTCGTCTAAAAAAACACCATCCGAAGTAAGTGCAATTTGACCAGAAAGGAAACAAAAACCATTTACCTCTACTCCTTGAGAATAAGGACCTATAGCTGCCGGAGCATCAAAAGTGTTAATTGTTCTCATTTGTTTATAATGGTTTAGAATTTAACTCCAAACTTCTTGACTTGCAAGCAAATAAAAATAAAATTCGTTGGCTTAATCTATATTACTCATGAAAAAAGATGCGCACCCAAAGACTCATCCGGTAATTTTTCGAGATACAGGAGCAAAAAAAGATTTCATTATGAATTCAACTCTCACGAGTGATACCATAGAAAAAGTCGATGGGGTGAACCATTATGTAATTCGTCTGGATGTGTCCAGTGCTTCTCATCCTTTTTTTACAGGAAAACAACACTTGGTGGATCGATCCGGACAAGTAGAGAAGTTTAAGGCAAGAATGAAAAAAGCTGGTAAGGGGGCTGCTAATGATGAAAAAAAGATTGCCAAAGCTGCGTAGTAAAGAGCAGATTTTAAGAATAGAGGCGGGGGAATATTTGAAAAAATATATCTAAATGAAAAAGTCATATTCATTATCGTTTGAGGATTGGAAGTCTTTATTTCGAGCCTCTTTTACTGCATATCCAATCTTATGGTGGAGAATTTCCGCTATAAATATTGCTGTAATTTTGATGATTATTGTAGGTTTTATCGTTAGTGCTGCTATAGGGTTTTGGCTCATCGGGGGATATAAAAATGCTGAAAACATTGTAGCCAATATACAAATGGGGGGAAGTCTTGGTACAAGCGAACTCTGGATAGCTGGAATAACGCTCTTTATTTTTATTAACTGGGTAATTGTTTTTTCTATTACCGGGAAAATTGCTAATTTATTAGTGGTTAAATCTTATTCACAGAAACAATCTGTAGATCCGTTTATAACTTTTTTTAGTAGTTGCTGGAAGTTCTTTTGGGATTATGTACTGTTAGGTATTAGGGTCTTTTGGTATATTTGTTGGCCACTTTTTTTGTTTATTTCTCTTTTTTTTTGGGGAACAAAACATGATATATCTAACAGCCTAATTTACTACGTGTTTTTTGGTGTCATCCAATCTGTCTGAAGTTAGGGGGATAAAAACTTGAAGAATAAAATAGTTGCGCGA
>CAZQFO010000012.1:1931-23603 GCA_964592695.1 uncultured Candidatus Peribacteria bacterium | reverse complement strand
TAACCTTTCGACTCTCATGAAGAAAGTCGGAGATCTTCTGGAGAAGGAAGAAAAATCTGCTCCAAAAGACAAAGAATAATTTAATCCCCTCTAAACCATGACTGTAAATGTAGAACACATCCATCTCAGACAGGATGAGGAATATCCGGTGGAGTTTGTCCTCACAAAAATCCGTGAGTACAGCAAAAACGGAAAAGTCCCCAGTCTGCCCCCACGTATTGATAAATACTTGGAAAAGATACTCAAACTTGGTGGAGAAATTTTTGCAAATATGGAGGACTCCAAACGGAAGTCTCGCATGCGAATAGAACTCCACAAGATCGACAATGCCCTTCACAAAAAGAAGGACTATTTCGCCAAACATGGGAACTTCGAGGAATACCCTACGAATCCCAAAGCTTCAAAAATTCATAAACACCTCAAAGAATGACAGAAATTGATTTAATCGCTCTCGTGGTTGGAACGATATTGTCGTTCATCACACAGATATCCAAAAAGTTTGGGGTTTCGCCCCGATTTATGGTGCTATTTCTGTGTATTGCGGTGGCTGTCGGATACTCGACATTCAAAGATCTAGTCGCTCCAGAAACGAAGGAGTGGGCGGGGCTTTTTGTAAGAGATGCGATGGGAACTGCGACTCTCCTGTATGCCATTTTTGGCAAGCAGATGGATGGTCTTTTTAACATAAAGAAAAAATCCAATGAGTGAAGACGTGAAACGAACTGTTTGGGAACGTCATTTTCAGACCATCATGCTCACGATCAGCATCATGGTGCTCGGGTGGTCTGGAAAGACCACTCTGGAAGCGAGTAAGCAGATCGAGGTACTCAATACCAAAATCGAACATCTCCAGTCGGACTTCAAAGAGTTCAAGGATGATGTGAAAACTGCTACTCGTGACCGATATACCAGTGCCGATGCTGATCGTGATCTAAGAGAGATCAGACGAAGACTCGACCATCTGGAAAAACTCTCTGACAACTAAAATTCCCCCTACAAACTCCTTAAATCATGGCAAATTTTGTTCTCCCCTATGATACCCCAGAAAACTACACTTACGATCCAGAAAAGATCGTGGTGGAGAATGGTCTGGCGAAACTCATGGGAACAGGGTTTAACATGGATAGTCTTAAAAACTATTGGAGGCTCGATGAAACGAGTTGGACGAGATATGTCTTCGATGTCGTGGATTCTGTGGGAGGCGAAACTATGGCGACTCAGTCTTCAAATTTTCAGAATCAGGACGGAGGAATCATGGGACGATGTGCCTATCTGGACGGATCGAATGACTACATGCAAACCGATACCCCTGCTGCTCCGATTTTTGATCATATGGCGGGGGCGGTGAACTTTTGGATCAAAAGAGATGCTACTGATACGGACTCCTACACCAGAAACATTTTCTATTTTAATAATGGAGAACGCTGCCGCTTATTCCTCACGAATTCAGACAGAAAATATTATTACCAGTTGGGCGATAAATCCATCGCTCTGTATGGACATATCTGTACGACTGATTGGCATATGATGACCATGACGTGGGCATACAATAGTGGAACTGGATTTTGGGAAATATGGATCTATAAGAATGGGATTGAGATTCACTATCAATCCAATGCCACGCTGAATCCTTTTAATATTTATTATTTCCGATTGGGGGAGGCTTCTGGGAATTGCTTTAAGGGGTGGGTAGATGAGTTCTCGATTTGGCACAGACGAATTTTGCCTCAAGAAAGTGTAGATCTCTATAATGCGGGCGTGGGAGTAGATCTGACTCAGGGAGGATTTATCTCCGATAAACCGGGGATTTATAAAACTGCGGGCGATACGGATAATCTGCTCAATGCATTCTCTGGACTCACAGAAACTCTGGGCGGTGGGAATCAGGGAAGTGTAGCCTACCAACTCTCAGATGACGGAGTGACGTGGAAGTATTGGGATGGGGCTGCTTGGAGCGTAGCCGGATCGGAGAATTACAATACGGAAGCTACTGTAAACACGAATATTTCGACCTTCCCTGCAACTGCAAAGAAGATCTACGTGAAAGCGATCCTGATATCAGACGGAGAACAGCGAGTGGAACTGGACACGAATCAGGTAAATTATACCCAGAATATTATCCCGATCATCAATGCGGGAACAAATAAGAATTGTTATGATGAGCAATCAATCAGTCCTTTTTTGGATTGTTCTTTTAGCGATTCTGACGGAAGTGTCGTAAAAGCCGAATATAAAGTGGATGGAGAAGTCGATACGTGGACGGAGATCGTGCAGGGAGGCTATGGAACGCTGCTCGAGGCAGTGCAAGCGTGGACGTATCAATTCAGCAATATTGGGACTCAAACAGTTCGCTTACAGATAACGGATGATTTTGGCTCTACAGCCGAGGACTCGCTAACTGTGGATGTGAGCAAGTACACTGTGACATTCAACGTGAAGGATGCGATTACAGATGCTCATTTGGACGAAATCACCTTTAATCCCGATGATGGAAGTGATCCGATCATAAAGGACTCTCCTTTTACATGGGATTATTCTGCAGGGACGTTTTACCCGATGTTTGAAAAGTCTCTGTATGTGCCGAAACAGGAGCAAATTGATATTTCTACGATTGGACAATCGTATAACTTCGCAATCGGACAGGTGCTGAGTGCCGCTCAAATTGGAACAATAGCAAGTGCGGTTTGGGAAGAATCTCAAGCGGATCACACAAACGAGGGGACATTTGGCTCATTGCTCGATGCCAAAGTATCAGAAGCCGGAGGTGGTGAATCAAGTGGAGGAGGAGGCGGTGGAGGTGGAACTTACGTGGACTTCAAACTGGAGGACAAAGACCGGAAAGAAATCGCAAAGGCGGTCTGGGAGGAGAAAGAAGATGGTACGAAAATCCGAGAAATAATCGGGCAGATTCCTGATGTCGGGAAAAAGATCGAACAGGCAGAAAAAAATATCACCAAAAAAATTGAGGATATTCCGACTCCCGAACAACAAACAGATCGAACCGAGGAAATAAAGATTGAGATACAAAGAAATGCTTCTTCTCCGATAAATCCAAAGGAGATCCTGACCGGAGTGGCTCATCTACTGGAGAACTCTGAGAAGCGAGTGCAAAAGGAAATCAAAGAAGTGACTCCAAAGCTACAGGGAGAGGTTAATAAAGCCATGAACCTAGCCATCAAACTGCTAGAGAGTATCGCCAAACGCATGAACTGGATTCCTAATGAGGGATTTTTTCATCGGTTATTTACTAAGCATAAAAAATGAAAGCTCCTAACTTCATCGCCAAACTCATACGCCAAAAAACAGCGACCACTCAGGTGGGGGCAATACAGGATGCGGAAATTTATAACTTCATCAGTTTTGCTCAACAAGAAGTGGCATCGATGTACAAGTGGACGTTTCTCAAACGAACTCTATCGATCGAGATTTCTTCGGGAGAAGCGGAACTACCTGCAAACTTCCGGAAGGCTTTTACTCTGACAGACTCTGATGGAACGAAAGTCGACTTTGTAGAGTTGGACTTGTACCCCGATGCCTCTGTGGGATGGACGATGGATGAGGTATCTAAAAAAATCTATGCCAAAACAGATGGAACATACACGTTAACCTACTTCTGGATACCGGACGAAACAGTAGAAGCCGGAACGGAAGTCATGGGACTGACACATCCCAAATTTTACCCACTTCTGGAGGGAGTCGCAGATCTGGTCGTATCCAGAGCTATGGCTCACATCAAACGTCATGACGAGTCACTGTTCTGGAAAAATGAAGGTCTGGAGCGGGTAAAGAAGTTCTGGGCTGATAATCGTAACTTGATCGCTCACTAAAATGATAAAAGAAAGAATAAGCCAGTATGCTGTAAATGTTGATCGCTTGAAAGGCGAGAACAGCTTCGTCTCAGAAAATCACATCGAGAACGGAGAGGCAACGCTGTGCCTGAATATGATCTCTGACAGAGGGGGCGTAATACGTTCTCGGGGAGGATTTAAGCCACTTTTTGCAGAAGTGCCGGATGGACTGATAATCGATTATTTGCGGTATAAGAAATCGGATGGAACGTCTCAGCATCTCATACTCAGTCGGGATGATACGCAGACTTATTTTTACCAATGGAACGAAGGTACAGAGTCATGGGATCTCAAATACACCTTCACAGAAATGTATGAGGGAGGCATGTATCCGGTTCTCGATAAGGTAATCATCGGGAATGGAGTGAGTACGAGTATTTATTGGGACGGAACAACAGCTACTCCCGATGCAACAATTCCAAAAGGATGGATATTCCAAGTCTACAACGGACGGATTCAAGTAGCGGGAAACAAGAGCAATCCTTCAAATCTTTTTTATTCCAAGCCTTGGCAAGCAAGCCAACCGGATCAGATCGAGTGGGAGGGAACTGGATATGATAAAGGGGGCGTGATCGGGATTAATCGGAATGATGGACAACCAATCACAGCTTTGGGAGTAAAGAATCAGGTTTTGGTCATCGAGAAAACGAAGTCCAAATATGAAATGACGTATGAGGAGATCCAAACGGAACTTGTACCAAAAGTCATCCCATTTAGAACTTCTTTTGGAACTGTCGCTCCGAGAACTTTTGATGAGGTGGAGAATGACTTTATATCCCTTGCCCATGACGGATACCACACGATGGGAGAGGCAGAAAACTATCAATCGCTCCGAGCGGGGCTGATTTCTGCAGATATCAAACCTTCGATTCTCCGAATCAATCCACACCAAATCCAAAATGCGTGTGGAAGATTTCATGACAACAAATATTTCTCCGCTGTGGCGGTGGGAACGAATACAATCAATACGTATTCCCCAATTTACGACTTCATCACCAAATCGTGGTTTCCGTGGGCGGGCGTTTTGGCAAAGTTCTTTTTTGTCTATGAAGATGATGAAGGAAAAGAGTTTTTGGGTTACGGACATCAGACCGAAAAACAACTGTATGTGTACGATCCTACTCAGAATTATGATGGGATAGAGAGTCGAAAGATCCCTTTCAAAAAATACTGGAAAAGTAAGCGGTTCGACTTTGACATCCCGAACATCCAGAAGTACCCGGAAAAGCTCGATATAATCGGATATCTCAGCGAGGACACAGAGCTGAATGTCCATTTTTATCGGGATTTTACGAAACAAACAGTCGTTCTGAAAAGTAACCCCGAGGGAGGACTCATTATTACCAAACTGAAACAGGAAGATGAGGAGTCTCCAATCTTCGGAGAAGGGATCAATGGGCAGTTTATCCTCGGAGGAGAAACAACCATCGGAGGCGTGAAGATGTACAAATTTCTCGCTTCTGTGCCATTTCATCCGTCTGCGGGATTTCTCAGCTTCCAAGTGGCTTTTGAGAACGTGATGGAGGATCAGCCTTTTCAGATCGATTCGTTTCACCTGAAAGTCCTCGACAGTACAGAGGACGACCTTTCTACTGTTTATAAACCTACCTAACTATGAGCGTAAATGTACCCAGTTTCGAAACCGGATATAAGGCACAACTCGCTGCCGGACTCGGTGCAGATGATACAGAGATCTATATCTCCGGGGATATGCCGAAAGTAACCGCCAATGGAATCCTGATGATCGATCGGGGGACGAGTAAAGCGGAAATAATCATCTATACAGGGAGCGATGCAGAAACCAAAAAGCTGACAGGCGTAACGAGAGGACTTCCTCCTGTGGGAAATCCATCTCTGGTGGGAGATGCTGAGTATGCTTTTTCTCATGATTCTGAGGCAGAAATCGCCTGTGTGTCGAACCACTATGCCTACGAAATTGTGACACAATTGGCAGAAGATTTAGATGCTGAATTCATCGCCAATGTAGATCGCCTGAAAAACAAGAAAGGAATGTTTGAGATCAAACTAGCAAAGGATTTAGAACTATATAAGGAGCGAACAAAACAACTTTTTCAATCCTTGTTTAATGCTTTTGCGACTCAGATAAATTCTGACTTTGATAATTTCGTGGGAACGCAGTATCGGATCACTGCCAAAGTGAATGATGGAGATGATACCCAAATTGATATCTCTAGTGGGGAATGGCTTGATGGGACAACTCCGAGGGAGTATGCCGGGATTACTGCCTTAGCTGTGACTTTGGATCAAACAACTTACTATGAACTGCAAACTATCACAGGAACACTAATAACTAATACTACGGGATTTACCGGGGGGAACTTCCCAATCTGTAAAGTGATAGCGGATGCCACTCAAGTGACCTCTATAAAAAACTATGGGGCTGCTTATCAGGTCTCTGCCGAAACGATTATCAGTTTTGCGGGAGCTACTAATTTTACCTATACCAACGGACTGCTTACATCGTTTGACGATGCAGATAGTGTTACTTGGACATTGACCTACGATGAAGGAGGCAATGTCGAAACTTTAACAGATGGGACAACTATCTACACCATATCCAGAGATGCAACAGGTAATCTCAATGGACTGGCTATTTCTTAATCTTTTTTAAAATGAGTTCACCTGCTTTCGTTATCAATGCTAATAAATCCTCCAGTGGTGGAGGTGGGAGTTTGAACCCTCCATTAACCTCTTTTATGCCACTGGATGCTAAAAATAGTACCACTTGGTCGGATGACACGCTTACATCCTGTATGTGTGTCCCTTATGACTTCGTACCAGAAGCACAAACACCAATGGACTACAGTTACTCTCGACTTTTATCGGGATTAACCCCTCTTGATCCAACTGTTGCCAATAACGCTAGTAAAAAATTTTCCATACCCAAAATTATCCCGGAGTTTAAAACAGTCGCAAGTGTGGCAATTGCTCCTGCGAGGCTTCCAAATCCTTTTGGTAATACCGGGTATGCGGGAGCACAAAAACTGGATGCTACTCGTTGGGTGCTCAGTAATAACAATGCCATTGCGGTATATGATGAAGCTACCGATACTATGGGGGAAGCCATCGATCTGGGGAAACTACCTTATGGAGGGACGAGTTATGCGAGTATGCACGTCATCTCTGATGGGTATATTATTTTAACTTATGTGAATAGCTCGAATAACTCCCTGCGTTGTACGCTGTTCTTCGTAAATGGAACGACCTCAGTTACGGAAAAAAACACCATAACACTTCAATCTTCCGGAGGATATTACGCTTCCCATAATATAGTTTCGTGTAAGTACAGCACGGACAAATGTCTGATTGGGTACAACAGAAAAGTATCCAGTAACTACAACATTCAGGTTCATGAGATTACGTATTCTGCAGATGCGATCACGAACACCCAAAGCGTAGATGCAACCGGAACACATACCGATGCAAATCAGCGAAGACCATACTCAATGGCATACATGTCGGACAAACGGTGTTGTTTAACTTCTGACCACGGTAATCATGCGATTGTAGATATTTACGATAACGCTGGGACATTGACTGTGGGGGTAAGAAAAACGTCTTTTGGGTATGACTCAAGCGATATGCTGATGCCAATTAGTGAAACTGAGGTAATCATACTACAGCAATATAGCACTGGTATTTATATTAGTTATGGAAAATTAGCTGGTCATGCTTGGACGACAAACACAAATCAAAATATAGGCTCAACTTCTACCCATGAAGCTTTATTTGTGGGGGAAGCTGGAAGCAATCGGATTGTTATTTTGCCGGATTCCAGTACCGGAGAACCTGCTTATGTTTACGATATTATAGGAGGGACTCCTTCTTTGGTAGGACGTGCGGTGTTGCCAATGAGTCCTACCTCTGGAGCTCAGAACAGAAGCGGGAATGGTTCTCTTGCTACGAATAAAGGGACATTTATTGCTTCCAGTGGTTCTGTGGATATTGCCCTTAATGGATCGACTGTAAAAACTGGAGAGGCGTACAAGGTTTATACACCTGTCTTTTTGGGGACGGATGTGAACAGCTCAAAGGTTCATCTGGAGGTAACCAATAAAACTGGGAGCGATAAAGCGTTCTCCATATCCGATATAACCTGTATCACTTAATTTTTTTAACCATGACTACCTACAAAGAAATACCACTCTCGGCTTCGACTAACGGAAAAGGCATATTGATAAATGCTACCGAAAGTCCCGGAGATAGCGTACATACTGCTATTGCCGACCAACTGGATGACAAATACGACAAAATTTATCTGTATGCGACCAACAAGCATACTGAAATCGTCTCACTCACTCTGGAATATGGCGACCAAACAATCGTGCAACAAATTCCAAAAACGGACGGATTAGAAATAGTCTTGCCCGGACTCTACCTACGAAACGCTGAAACGATAAAAATATACGCTTCTGTGACAGATGTGGTCACTGTTTTTGGCTCTGTGGGTAGGACTGAACCTGATGCTTAAAAAAACCTAAACCATGAGTACCACCTCACAAAACGTTCTGGCTCTCAAGAAGAAAGCTGCCCAAAAGCGACTCGCTGAAGGGCGGGCTTCTGCGTCTGACTATAACCTGCTCGGACAAAAACCCCCTGCAGAAAATAAACCACTCGGAACAAAACTCCCTTCTGGGAGGATAAAGCTGAACCAAAAAGAAGCGGGAGAACAGCGAAAGCAGAATGCTATAAAACTCGCAGAGGCGACCAAAAACTCTGCCGGAGCAAAGCGAACTCAGGCTCTCAAAGATGCAGAAGCTAAAGAGAAACAAGACTATATCAAAAAGACCTCGATCCAGAGAGGAAAAACTTTTTATCAAGGCGGGAAAGCTCCCGATCCGAATGAGAGTAAAAAGAATTTCCTTCTCCATCCGGAACTCAAAGCTCCGATGGCTTCTGATGAGGCGAGAGAAGGCAAACGAAAGCAATTGCAATCAGAGCATGAAGCTCGGATGAAGGAAATTGAATCAATCCAGAAAGCGAAACAAGCGACTACTGGAAAAGGTGGATATCTGGCTGAGAGGGAAAAGCAAAAACAGGAATACATAAATAGCGGATACTCCAACAATCACCTTGCTCCAGAAGCTCGAAAACAAGAGATCGAGCGATTGGAAAAACTCGTGAAAGATGTGCAGGGATATGGTACGTCCAGAGTCTCTGAGAAGCGATGGTACGAATATCGAAAGGCTCTAAAAGATTTAGATGTCCTGAAAAAAGGAGGACTCCCAAAAAAACGAGCAAGCTACGGAGCATTTAACCGATATTTTGTAGATGTGGATGCGAGCGATCCTACACTGGCAAATCTACAGTTAGATCTAGCGAAAAAGAAGTATCGGGAAAAGGGAAATTATTCGACCAAAGTCCATACGGAAATCAAAGCTATGGAGCAGGCGATCAAAGATCGTGAAAATGAATTGATCCGCATGAGAGGGGAAGATTTTGACAAGCTAAATCCTGTTCGAGAATTTACCCCAGAGGAAGAAACGGAATTTGAGGCTTTTGCTGCAGAAGCGACCAACGCAACTGAGGCAGAAATCAAAAACTTCGAGAATAAAAAGACTGCAGATATATCCGATCAGGTGGGAGGACTTTCCAGTATGCTCGGAACAAGCAAGCCTTCAATTGGTGGTATTCCGAGTTTTAACCAGTTTAATCAGAATCAGTTCTTCAAAGAAACGACTGACGAACAGGATGCCAATACGTTCCTGAAACTCGGAGAAAAATTTGGAATCTCCGAGAAATCTATAGCCGAACTCCAAGATGAACAGGAGGAATGGATGAATTCCTATAAAACCAAACTCAACGATATAAACGAAAAGAGTCTGGAAGCAAAGAAGGCTCTCATGGAAGCGGAGCGAATCCGTCACGAAAGTTCTATGCGAAAAGCCAGAGATAAATCGAGGGAGATTTTGGATACTTCTGATGAAAGAACCAACGTCATATTGGCGAGATTTGGTGCGGGCGATTCAACCGCTGCTGCTGCTCTGTATACAAACAATCAGAAGGTTTTTCAGGAGGCAATAACTGCTCTGGATGTTGAGGATGAAGTGTTCAATCAAGAAATGCTCGCCAAACAGCTGAAGGCTCAAGGAGAATTCGATGCCAAAACATTGGAGATCGAGGAAAAATATTGGAATGACAAAAATACAGCGACCTCTGAGAAGCTAAAACTGGCAATGGACTACTTCAAAGAATTTTTGAGTTATCGAGATAAAAAACAATCGGAGCGATTCAAGGTGGCAGAACTCTTTATGAAAGAAGGACTGAGCTATGCCAAGCATCAGGAAACTCAGCGAATGAATGCTGCTTTTGATCTGTTTGACGAATATGGGAGCGAATCAATTCCTGTCATAGCCGATACGCTCCGAGGGATGGGAATCGATGTATCTACTCTGGAGGGAATGAAGACCTTCAAGCAGAAGAAAAACGAGTACGACATCAATAAGTCTTACTACAAGCCAGAGAACGGAACTGGTGGAGGGGGAGGAAGCTATCTGAAAGGGATGGCGAGTCAATATGCTCATAATATCAGTACTGGACAAGAGTCTCCTGTGGGAGCATTTTCTCGATATTTTGCACAGTTTGATTCCGAAAGATTGCTCGAGTTGGGACAGGACACAGATGAAGCCTTGTTTCTCGATGATGCGAGTGGATTTGTAGAGAAATATAAGCAACTCGGATTTCTCCAAGTGGATGAGGAAAAAAGTACGAAACGACCTCTAGTGTCCATGATTGAGGATGGAACGATTACTTTTGAAATCCCTGACGATTTCATAGAAGCCGTACAAGATGAAGCAGGGGCTGCAAACAGCAAATATGCGGTAGCCAACAAAAACGTATTTTCAAATTATGTACGAGGAGCATATAACCGACATTCTGGGATTATGGCGGGAATCAAGGCAACCCCACAGTATTATGAAATTTTTGACGAAACAAACTCTGAAGGAAAAACTCCTGAAGAAATGTCAGATTCCTTTGCGGGAATGGGACAAACAGGTCAAACCTATGCAGAAAACACTTTTTCCAGAGTCCCTCTGGATGACGTGGGAGGATGGTCATCAATTATGAAGATCAATCCTTTCTATCATATCTTTAAAGACAAGATGAATTTTGACGGATTGCCGGATGAACATAGGGCTTTTGATACTCTGAGAAAACCAAAAGGCGAATCACTTCCGTATGTGCCTGACGAAACCGGAGCAAACAAGAATTACATTAACTATGGCAAATAAATGTCCTCATTTTTCCAAAATCAAGCTTCCCGATCACCACAGAACACATCAACCCTGCAGAGTCTTCTCAACAAGATTGTCGCACCGGGAGATGTGGCAGGGAATGTCGTGCATGATTTGGCTTCTGGAAGAGGGATATCAGGTAAAACATTTTCCCCCATCAATCCTTTTACCGAGAGCGATTATCGTGTTCGCCCAAAAAAAATCGGGGAGAGTGTGGGGATTACTAATCCAGTAGCTGCTTCGATTTTCGGGCTTGGAACACAAATTCTTTTTGACCCTACGACTTACCTCGGATTTGGAACAGTATCTAAAGCCGGAAAGGGAGCATTGTTTGCAGATGCTGCTATTGCCGATGTCACAAAAATCAGTCGAGCCATCAAAGGAACTCGATCCTCTATACAAAAAAGACTTGGCTCGAATGTAATCAAATCTCAAACACCTGCTCCGTTTTTTCGTCAAACTCTGGAGGGACAAGCGAAGGCGGGACAGAGAAACTTTGCTACTTTTGCAGGGAAATCAATCCTTCCGTCTGGCGTAAATGAATCGCTCCTCTCTGGTTTTACCGGACTCAAACGTGGGCTTCTGGGAGAACGAGTTTTGACCGGAATTACCGCTTTTGACGATGGGATTGCGAAGATCTCTAATACGCTGAGAAAATCATTCATCCCCGAAACTCGACTGCGACCTCTGGGAATGAGCGAAGAAGATTTTGAAATACTCCAAAGAGTGGCGGTAACTGCGAGTTCTCGGTCAAGAGCGGGAGAAAATTTGGCAGTACAACTGGCACAGGAGTTTAATGATGAACTGGCTGATTTGGCGAAAATCAGAGCCAAGACGGATGACCTCGGAAGATCCACAGCACAAATAACAGAAAGCCTCAAAAAAGAGATCAGTGATGCCCTGCAAAAGGAGTCTCAACTTAGCTACAAAGGGGTGGATTCTGAATATACGTTTAGCGATGAAAAACTGAACGACATTTATGGACGGATCAAAGGACTGCTCAGAGAAACGACTGCGGTTCGAGAAAAATTTGGAAAAAAAATTGTGGATGGATTCTATCTACCGCTCATTTTGAGAGATGCCTTGATCGGAAAATACAAAGGGAAAACGAAACCGAAAGTCGGAAAATCAAGAATTTTCTCAACCACTACTGAACGAGATCTGGACAGTCAATGGCGAGTGGTCGAGGGAGAGGGAGGCGAATTTGTAGTGAACTTCGAAACTGGTCTGGGCTTTAGTGCCAAAAGTCCGGGGCTTGCGATGAATTTTACCGAAGCGGATATCCGCAAATTTGCTGATAAATCCAGAAGGTCTACACCGGGAGAAGTAAACCAAGCTATGGGAGATGAGTTCTTTTTCGAAGATCCAAGTCTCATGGTAGCGATAGCCCTTCAGGATTCGAGTAAAGTGGAGGCATGGGGGGAGGCTCTGGAGGAAGTGAAGCATCTGGGAATGAAGGATTTCCGAGAAATAGAATTCGGTATACCTAAAGATTTAGACCCCTATAAGGACATAATCAACGAAATATCGGAGGAAATGCCCTTAGAGGACGTTTATAAGGAGTTTATAGAGCAAGTGGCGAAAGATACCGAGGGAGTCAAAAGACTTCGAGAGATGGGTAAAGAAAACGTGGTAGCCCTATTTGAACGCTACAACAAGAACGTGAAGGATGCGAGGATCGAAAAAGTGGATGCAGAGCGTCTGGCGAAACTGGAGGATGATCTACACTTCAAATTTGCTCCAATACAAGTCCCCTCCGCAAAAGATGTTCCAAAGATTGAGCCAACCTTCCAGTTGCCGGGTAATAAAGGGTCAACTACGAATGCTTTTTTGTTGCCTCACTTTTTGGAATCTCTGAAGAATGGAAAGGAGGTCGTGGTGGATCTGTATGCGGGAGGTGGAACGATGATGCCCTCTGTCGACAAACTAATCAACGAGGGAGCAACTGAAATGCACCTGAACTTTTTCGACAAAGAAAAATTTATGATCCAATCCGCTCTACAGGAAGGAAGCGTAAAGGAAATTAATCAGACTTTTGATGCGGTGTACGATGACGTTGTCCTCAAGGTGGAGGAAACATTGCTCCAGTCTAAAAATAAAGAAGTACGGAAAATCATGAAACAATTCCAAAAGGAAGCAGATCCCAGTGTGAGAATTGGATCGAAAAAATTTATTGATTGGTACAAGAAAAGTGGGTTTCCAAAAATCACTCAAGGGGGGGCGGTCTATGATGCTTGGCAGAAGGCGGCCCAGAAAGGATTTGCAGAAATGTCTTCGGAGGTAACTGACCCGCAGAATCTAACCGAAGCTATCCAGATCGCCATGATCCAACGAATGGGAATCCATGGTGGGGGGCAACCTTTTATAGGAAAACAAGGGTTTGGAATTACAGAAAACCATCTGAAGAAGTTTAAAAATCTCATGGACCGGGATGCCAAAAATTTCAGTAAAGCCAAAAGCCGAGGGATGGATGTACAGCTTCACAGTGAAGATGGAAAAACTTTGATCAAAGAGCTTTCGGACGAGTTCCGAGGACGTGGGATCGTGGACAAAGTGGTCTCCTACGCTGACCCTCCGTATATGCGGACGACCAAAACGTATCTCAAACAGCAGAAATCAACAGAGGGATTGGAAGCTCTGGAGGAGTACACGCACAAAGAAGGAATCAGAGATATATTTGATCCTTTTCTGGAGGACGTGGAGAACGGAATGGATATGCTCCTGACAAATGATGTCGACCCTGAATACATCGAGGCAATCATTGGGAGAACGTCCCGATTTAATCCGACCATTTATACCTACAAAGAACACACGACTCCCACGTCTTTGATTTCTACACAGGCGGTGGATCTGGATAAGACGTATCCAGATGCGAAAAATGCTCAACTGCTCTCTGGGAATGTGGATGTGCGGTCGGAACGTGGACGTGAGAATCTGGTAGACAGTATCCGAGAACGAATGGGGAAAGCAGGGTTCGAGGGAGGTATCCGAGATCTGATTCGATCGGTACGAGGGGAAGCCAAAATAGCTCCTATAGAGTACGACCGAATCCTAAATAAACGATTGCAGAACTATGATGAGGCGGCCAAGTCGACTGAGTCCCCTGAAGAGTTCATGGAGAAATCTCATGAGGTGGTCAAGGATGAGCTGTGGGGGCAGAATAATCGAAGGGCGGGGCTTTTTCTTCGTAACTTCGAAGAATACGACCCAATCGAACCGAATCTGGAAAAAATAATCGCAGAAAATCTGGATCATGCGGGGAATCCTGTGGGATCGAGAGCGGAAAAAGAGGCTATGGAGAAAACTAATACAGGAGGGTATCGGGGAAGTCAAAAGACGGAAGAGGCAGAGAAACGTGGTCATGCGGAGAAAGAAATAATCCCAAAACGAAAGAGACTCAGAACCCATGAGAGTGAAGCCTTGGATGTAAAACTCACTAGATCTCAGGGGAAAAAAATTGCGACCCATCAAACAAAAATGCTCAAGGCTCAGGGTGATCTGAGAAAAGCACAGTTTGAGTATGCGGCATTGGAACAGGCACACAAAGGAGGACGAAAAAGAGTCCCGAAGGATGAGGATAACTTATTTAAAAAACAGACGACTGATATCCGAAAAAAAATCGCTACGCTGAAAACTCAGGCTTCAAGGATTACGAATCCTATGAACATCCCAATTCTCAGTCGGATGAAGGAATTTCAGGGATTTTTTAAGTACATCAATGAAGAAAAGAAGTGGCTCGAAGGATTCTATAACAAAAATCTCAAGGGAATCAGAAACGAAACTTTTAGCAGGGATGCGAAAACGAATGAGAATATATTTGTGGAGCAATTCGAACATATTCCGGAGGCAATGGAGGCTCTGAGAAGGTATCAATACCGAAAAGAATCCTACGAATACTATGTAAACGAAATGCAGACTTTTGTTAAGAATGTGATCGACATCGAGTCTGCTCCACGAAAACGGATTGTGCCAAAGAAATCTGCCTTCGCTCTACGAGCTTCAGTGGACAGGCTGCTCCTAAGTCCCGAAGAGGTCGGAAAAATCAAAAGTTTCGATGAACTCGTACAGCAAAGACTCGGAGATGCGGGATTTGCGGGGAGTACGGAGGATTTTTGGCGGGCTTCTAAGGGATTAGATAAACCAAAAGCTCCCCCTCAAAACTGGATTGAAAGTAAAGTCCCGGAACTGGAAGGGTACAAGTTTCCAGAAGAAGTGGCTGGGTTTGTGGATAATGTGCAAAAGGCATTCACTGACATCGAGGAAATCCACGAAATGATGAAGTTCTATGACCAAGTACAAGGGTACTGGAAAAAGACTGCTACAATTGCGAATCTCCCATATCACACAAGGAATGCGATATCAGCCTATGCCATGAACTGGTACGGAGGGATGAATGTGGTGGAGTCGATGGAGGACTATGCTCTGGCGGGAAATGTGATCTACAAGAACCGGACCGGAGAAGAATTGGTCGGGAAAGAATTGGAACTGTGGGAGGAGTTCATGAAGAACGGACTCAATACTCAACTCTTCATGGGAGTAGATGATATGACAAAGGATATGACATCGACACTCATGGCGAGCAAAATGAGCAAAACTATTGGGGATCAGAATCCTTTGTTTACCGGAGGGGCAAAGATGGGGCGACTGGTGGAGGATTATTTTCGGTTTGCTCACTATGCGAATCAAAGAAGAAAGGGGTATGGGATTTTTCAGGCGAGTGAATCGGTAAAGAAAACACATTATGACTATGCGGAACTGGCTGACTTCGAGAAGCACGTAATGAGGCGGATTTTCCCGTTCTACAGTTGGACGAGGAAGAATCTGCCGAGGGCTTTGGAGGTGCTTTTAACCAATCCAGAAAAAATCGCTCGAATCGAAAAACTCTCAAATGCGGTCGAGGATATGTTTGAGGGAGAGCCGATCGATCCGAATCTGTTGCCGGAATATATTTCCAATGGGGTGCCGCTTTTTATGGGAAAGGATAAAGAAGGCAATGCGAGATATTTTCGACTGCGTGGAGTGATCCCGATGCTCGATATCGGAACTGTGACCGAACCGACAAAGGAAATATCGGGCATGATGTCTCCGTTTTTAAAAACAATCCCGGAATTGGGGGCGAATTATGATCTCTTCCGAGGGAGAAAAATAAAGGACTATGAAGGGCAGACTGTGGATAGATTTGGAGGGAAGATCCAGCTGTCCCCGGAAGCAAACAAGATTATCAGTAATTTTCGTCCGATCGGGGAACTGGAGAAACTCACCACAGGGCTTTCCTCTGATACTAGAGGAGAACTAGACATGTGGTCGGCTGTCTTGGGAGGAAAGAGTAAAATCAATCGGAAAAAAGCCGCAGGGCAAGCTATATACAAACTCCGATCAGAGGTGCAGGCGATGAATAGGGATATCAAAAAGATGAAAGCGAAGGGAGACTCTACGACTCAACTGAATACTCGAGTGAAACAGCTACAGAAAGACATCAAGAAACTCGAAAAAGTTAAATAATTTTATAAATCCCAAACATTGACGTAATAGCACCACTTTCATAATATCCAGAAGTCTGTGATAGTGTTCGTCACGTATAAATCAAAAAAAATGAAGGTCTTCCCGTCATTTCGTTTTAAGTTTGACTAAAAACATTGTCGAGGTAGTGTTTTGAGTGCCACTCAACATTATTTTTTTAATAGACTTTCATGTATTTTCGTGATCGAAAATGGGATAAATCCTATGAACACTGCACAGACGGATGGAGCGGGGCGACTCCTCGTTCCAACTTTTGTTTGTGCAATCCGAAAGGAAAGTCAAATAATGTTGGGTGGCAATGAGATAGTCGCCCCACTTTATTATGCCAAAATTTAATCCTTTTATCGAGCTTTCGGAAGACGTTTTAATTCCTCCTCTCCATGTTTTTGGAGCGGTAATTATTACGAATGACCTTATAAACGGACTCTGCCATGAGTTGAGAACGCCTCTAACGTCACTGTGCAATGCCTCTTATCTGATTGATGGGAAAGATCTGGATAAAAAAAGCCAGAAATACTTAAAAATTCTAGAAAAATCTGCTCAGGAAGTAGGACATAAATTTAATCGATTTATTGATGGGTATCGTTGGCAAAATGAAGAAGGAAAAATACTTTTCAATCCTATTCCTGTGAATCTGAAGGAATTTTTGGAGTCATTAACTTCCCAAAAAGTACAGATCAAAATCCATCCCGAATTAATGGCCGAAGAATTCACTTTTGATCCTCAGTATTTGGGCAAGGCGTTTGAAGAAATCATCAACAATGGATATTTCTTTAACCGCTCCAAAAAGAAGACGGTGACTATCGATGCCTTTCAGGAAGACGAACATCTGTGTCTTGATTTCACGGACAATGGAAAAGGGATTGCTCCAAATGAATGGGAAAAGATTTTTCATCTGGTCTATGTCTGTGGGCAAAGTAGAAACTCTGCCACTTCCGGATTTGGGGCAGGATTAACTATTGCGAGGGGAATTATCAAATCCATGGGAGGGATGGTACGAGTACAAGAAAGCACTATCGGAAATGGTTCGACCTTCCGAGTGACTTTGCCGATTGAGAAGAAGACAGATGTCTGAATCAATTGGCAGGTTATTTTAAAATCCAAAAAAACAAAAAAATATACGGTATTATGAAAAACGAAAAGACGCTTTTATTTGATTTGTTTCAAGCCTATTACGATGCCAGAAAAAACAAACGCAATACGATCAATGCCTTGGCTTTTGAGTTGGATTACGAGACAAATATTGTGAAGTTGTATGAGGATATAAAAAATGGGAAATACGAGCTCAGTCGGAGCATTTGTTTTATTTCTTTTCGTCCGATTCAGCGGGAAATTTTTGCGGCGGATTTTCGGGATCGGATTGTGCATCACTTAATTTATAACTACACGTTTCCCTACTTTGAACGCTTCTTTATCAATGACAGCTATAGTTGTCGTATCGGGAAAGGGACTTCTTATGGGGTAGAGAGGATTAAGCACTTCATGCGTTCTTGTTCACAAAATTACGCAAAAGATTGTTACATTCTCAAGCTGGATATTTCCGGGTACTTCATGGCGATGAATCGAACAATTTTGTACGATAAAATTCATAAGGTTTTGTCTCGATTTCAGGGAGAAGATCATTTTGATGTCGATTTTACTTTGGATCTTATCAAAAAGGTAGTTTTTCATGATCCGACAAATGACTGTACGATAAAGGGTTCTGGGAAGGACTGGATCAATCTGCCAAATTCCAAGAGTCTTTTTTATGCAGCAAAGAACTGTGGATTACCTATTGGCAATCTCACCTCTCAGCTGTTTGGAAATGTCTACATGAATGATTTTGATCGTTTCGTGAAACACAAGCTGCAGATCAAATATTATGGTCGATATGTGGATGACTTCGTTCTGATACATCCGGATAAAGAGTATCTCAAAAGTTTGATTCCGATTATGGATGTCTATTTGCGAGATAATTTGTTTCTGCAAATCCATCCCAAAAAGGTATATCTTCAGCATTTTTCTAAGGGCGTTGTTTTTTTGGGGCGTATCATAAAACCGTATCGCACTTATATCAGTAATCGAACCAAAAATGGATTCTACCAGAAGATTAAGTGGTGGAATAAATATATTCGAGAAAGAAAAACGATTGATGAAGAAAATCTGAAACTTTTCATTGCCTGTATGAATTCGTACTTGGGGCTGCTCAAGAATTACGACACTTATAAACTACGCAAAAAGATGCTCACAGAGCATCTTTCTGTGTATTTCTATAATCATGTGTATGCGGTGAATAATTTCACCAAACTTGTTCCAAAGGTGAAACGGATTTTTAAGGAACGACTGTTTTAGCAATGAGCAGTAAACAATTAACAATATAAAAATGAAAATCAAAGACATACTCGTGCGAGAAGACCAAAATTCTGAAAAGATTTTTCTGTTTCGGGAGGGATATTTTTTTCGGGCGTATAACCGTTCAGCTATGCGTTTTTCGCAGAATGTTAAATCGGTGAAGATACTGAAAAAATATATAAAATATTTGGAAACGGATATTTTTTATTGTGGTGTTCCGAAGAATTGTGTGGAGGAAATCAAAAGGATTTCGGAAAAGAATGGGTGGGGTTCTGATGTTTCCGAAGACCTTGTAGTGATTTTTGGTGTTCCTGTTTTGGAAGAAGATTTCGAAGGTTGGAAAGCACAGATTCCCGCCATAGAACCGATTGCAAAAAATAATGTTTCCCGAAAAAAGGAGGCGTTTATTTTGAAGAAGCTGAAAGATTTCCCGATAGATGAAAAAACACCTCATGAGGCTATTCGTTTTGTGTATGAGTTGCAGGAACTCATGACGATTTTTGGGGAACGATAAATAATGCACAATACGAGATTGCCCATCATTTATCGAATCAGTGCTTGAGGCATCGAATAGAGTTCCCGTTGCCCTTATCGTTCGCATTCCGGTTGACCGTCGTGTTACCCGAATTCAGGTTGCGTCTCCACGCATTCGTACCCGACTCCGTAGACGACCACATGTTCTCGTTTGAACCTCGATTGTTGAACGACCCATTGGTATTCCGGTTGCCCGTGAGAAGGCCGCGAAATAGAATAACCACTTATGCAGAAACATTCTGGATGAACGTTTCTACCGCTGTTCTCCAGTTTCTTGAGCGAAAAAGGAGAAGCATTTATACCTCATTTTAAAAAACAAGGGGGCTATTGAACTGATAGAAAACGGTTCGCTTTTCTTTCCCGTAAGAAAGAAAACTCTGACCAGTCCAATCTTACAATAAATGGAAGAAAATTAACAATAAAAAAATTAGAAATCATTACCATGATCTCATTGTTGTGCCGACTTTTGCCAGGCAGTTAATTGTTTGGAAACGGACTCTATCTTTTCATTGAGGAAGACGAATTTCTTGAGGCTTATTTGTTGGAGATCTTTGAGGAGTCTCAGAAAAAGACGAATGGTCTCGATGTTTTCTCGAGCGGATTGAAGTCGTTCTTTTTTGGCGTACTGACTATTAGCTCGATAGATATTGGTGATCATTTCTATAGTTTCTTTTTTGATGCTTTCTCCCAGCGTGTATTTGAATTCTCGGGAAAAATCTTTTGTAAAACGAAAGAGTTCTACGAGTAATTCGTAGCTGACTTTGTAGACGGGGAGATGATCGTAGTTAGCCATAAGACAATGAGTAATGAGTTATTTTTGGAAAGGAGATTGTGGAAAACTACCCCTCAAAAAAAATTTTTCGCCGCCTTCGGCGACCTTATAAAAAGAGCGATACATATTATGTTTTATAACACCCTATGTACCACTCTTCACCCTGTGAAATAAGATTTGAGCCTTTGCTTAATGAACATCTTCCCATAGTGAGTTTTGAGATACTTTTCACGATGAGTGGCATCCTTACGAGAAAGGCAACCCTCGAAGTAAATTAACTTCAAGGGTCGCCTATTCTTTGTTGATTGTACTTCCCCTTTTGTATGTTGCTCAAATCTTAATTTTAAATTCTTGGTATAACCGACGTAATTCATATGATCTTTCTCACTGCGCAAAACGTAAGTGTAATAAAACATTCAGGGAATTTAAAATTATTTCACAGGGTAAATAGTCAAATAGACAAATAGTCGAATCTATCAGTCCTTGAGGCATCGAATAGAGCTCCCGTAGCCCTTAACGATCGCACCCCGGTCGACCGTCGTGCGACCCGAATACAGGAAGCGTCTCCACGCACTCGTACCCGACTCCGTAGACGACCACACGTACTTGCGTGAACCTCGACCGAAGAACGACCCATCGGTCTTCCGGAAGCCCGTGAGAAGGCCGTCGTATCCAGAGGCTCCTCCGTCTTTGAGCGCTGTTCCCGCTGGATCACATTCCCATGCTGTTCGAGTTGCACTACAAGTTCCGGTAGCTAGGTAGTTTTCCAGCGTGTAGTATTCCGCATCTGTCGGCATATGCCATCCTGTTGGACAGATATCCGTTCCATTCGTTCCGGCGTATCCGTCTTTTGTAGCTTCTGTCCAGTTGTATAATCCCCCATCTGTACCACAGTTTGCATCGCTATTATCGTAACACCATTTTTGGATCGTCGTATCTCCTGTATTTGGTTCAGTACTTCCAGAGGCGAGCTTCACTCCCACATTTAGATTTCGGTCAGCCCAACATTGTGATCCGATCTGTACCGATCCGTAGACATTCCCATCGGCATCTGTTGAAGTTCCACATTCTACCGGTCCAGCGTAGGCCACTCCCGTTGTTACGCTCCATGCGTCAGAAGTAGTTCCGACGGTTACGGTAGCCGTATTGGCTGTCTCATACGAAGCACTGGAGGTCAATCGAACTTGTACAGAATCATCTACCGTACAGGTGCTTCCCCAGGTGCCGCCATCACAACTAACTTCAGGCGAACCGTCTCCAGAAACCGTAGCCGTTCCTATTTCAAAGCCCGTAAGGGTAACCGAATCACTTGTGATAAGTGTACCCACCTCTGCGCCCGTCACATCCGTAAAATTAAAGGCATCTGGATCTTCATCATAAGCCCCTCCTCCCAATCCAAACTCAGTCCAGA
>CAZQFO010000012.1:0-1831 GCA_964592695.1 uncultured Candidatus Peribacteria bacterium | reverse complement strand
GATTGCGAAAGTTGAAGCGGCGAGAATTCCTCCCATCAGCCCCAATGTTAATAATGATTTCGATGTTTTCATTTTTTTGTAAAATTAATAAATATTCCCCCTCTTGTTTTTGTGCTTGGCGAAGTTGTATTATATCGCCTTCAAAAGGAGGTTAGCCGTCAAAAATTGGTGGGATTTTATTTTTCATTTTCATATTAATAAATGCAGCTCCAATTTTGATTGAAAAAACACTTCTTTGCAAGCTTATTTTTCGAATAATAATAATAATAATAATAATAATAATAATAATAATAATAATAAGGCAAAAAACGTTTGTAATTGAGCCGATATTTTCGTATAAAAATAGCAATGCTAATTGTTAATTGATCACTGTTTATTGTTATGGTTGCCCCTCTCGACATCCAAGAAATGCAACACGTTGCTCGTCAGCGGGGAGGAGAATGTTTATCAAGACATTACATTAACAACACTACAAAACTTAAATGGCTCTGCGAAAAGAATCATGAATGGATGGCACAGCCAGCTGGGGTTCTTCTCGGATCTTGGTGTCCAGAATGTAGCAAATCCAAGAAATTGACGATCGAAGAAATGCAGAAAATGGCCAAGGTCAAAGGAGGGAAATGTTTATCAAAAACTTATGTAAATGTCTGTACGCCTCTGAAATGGAAATGTGCATTAGGACATATCTGGAAAACCGCCCCAAAAAACATAAGAAAAGGTCACTGGTGTCATGTCTGTGCAGGAAGAGCAAAAATCACAATCAAGGATATGAGAGAAATCGCTAAAAAAAGAGGTGGTAAATGTTGCTCTAAAAAATATCTGGGAACTCGTTCCAAGCTCGAATGGCAATGTGAAGAAGGACATACATGGAAAGCTACTCCCTCCATGATAAATCAAGACCGATGGTGTCATGTGTGTGGTGGAACTCAAAAGAAAACGATCGAAGAGATGCACCCCATAGCCAAAGAACGAGGTGGGAAGTGTCTTTCTGAAGTCTACACTAATCAGATCACCAAACTAACCTGGGAATGTGAGAAGGGTCATATCTGGGAAGCCCCATACAAAGACATAAAACAAGGAAATTGGTGCGCAAAATGTGCTCACATAAGGAATTACAAGAATCTGTTTGCGAAAAAAGAATCATAATACTTTCCTGATTTTCTTCGCCCTCTTCTTCATAACCGCCTTTTTCGCCTTCCCTCTTTTTTCCTCCAACTTCTTTTCTTTTGCTTCAGCTTTTTCAATATCCTCAAAATGCCTGCGAATATCTCCCACAGTAAAAACATAGAAATCACTGTGCCATTCACTCAACCATTGTCCGAGGACTTGGGCATTGTCATCTTCTATTTTGGCTAAGAGGTCTTTTACGGAGTGAAAGATTTGAGCATAGGGAAGATTGTTTTCTTCGAAGAAGACTATGAATGGCGTGTGTCTGAGGTCTGCGTGTTCATCGAACACTCCGCTGAAATGAAAGAAACTTTTGAGGTCTTTTTTGAAATTCATGAACTTGATACTCATTTTTAAGGGGGTTAAAGGTGGGAAATAGGCATCGGTGATAATGCCTTTATTGAGAGGGTGTTTTTCTTCGCAAAAGAACTGTGCGTCCTCGCCAGACTCTACTTGTCTTTCCACTCTTTCTCTGTTTGAGTCTGGATATCCGGCTTTTATGGCGTGTTTCATAATCCAGATAGCCATAAGTCCTCGAGTCATGGGAAGTACTTTGTGAAAGGCGGTTATGGTGCGAGGTTTTTGATTGAGCCGAAATTTTATTTTAGTTTTCATGATGATTAGAAGTATCGTTTTTCTGTAGAGAAAGATTTAAAAACGTAGT
>CAZQFO010000011.1:0-23819 GCA_964592695.1 uncultured Candidatus Peribacteria bacterium | reverse complement strand
GACGAACAAAAATCCTATCAAATTTCTGAACATTTATTTACTTCCAAACCCTAAGTTACAAAATTACTTTCAAAAAATCTTTATTTAGTTCACAATACACTTAATGAGAAAATTACTATTTAGCTTTATTGCTTTATTTGTTTGCATTTTTGCAAGTAACTATCAGGCCTCAGCACAGCAGAGACCAGTACTTGAATTTTTTCATGGAGCAGAATGTCCACATTGTCACGAAGAGAGAGCGTGGTTCACTGAATTAAAAGAGATGTATCCCAACTTGGAAATTAGAGAATTTGAAGTGTGGCACAATCAAGAGAATCAAAAAACATGGGAGACCAGAATGGCTAAACTTGATAAGAAACCAACAGGAGTGCCAACCAATATTTTTGAAAATGAAGTAATCGTTGGATTCAATAAACAACAACTGCTCGAGGTTTTTCGTAGACAAATCGGTCCACCAAAAATCAACCAATCAAAAGAATCAATAATCAATTCAGAAAAAGAAAATAGTTGGAGGAAGTATCTTGAATACTCTTGGCCTATCATGAGTTTTGTGCTGGGAATAATCGATGGTTTTAATCCCTGTGCTATGTGGACACTGTTGATTTTACTAGGATTTCTCCTCACCATGAATGACAGAAAAAAAATGTGGTTAATAGGAGGAGTATTTATTGGATCTTCAGGAATTATATATGCGACTGCATTGCTCGCTTATTTATTTGGTTTTTCTCAAATATCCACATTTCTTTCGACCACATCGTTTATGGATTGGATTTTCAGAGCCGTAGGAGGCTTAGCAATTGGTGCTGGAGGAATTTCTCTTTGGGCAAGCAAAAAAGCAAAAATTGAATGTGATGTCCGTGATGCAGGAAACAAAAAACGATTTCATATGAAAATGTCTCAAGTACTTGAAAGGGAAAATTTTATGATGGTGTTGCTCGGTATGGTTGGACTCGCCTTCTCCGTAAATGCCATAGAACTCCTCTGTTCATTTGCGATTCCTACCACTTTTACAGCAACACTTATATCTCTGCAAACATCCTTGGTAGAAAACCTATTAGCCATTTTTATTTATACCACAGCCTATATGCTAGACGATATTATCGTTTTTTGCATTGCTATGTGGACACTCTCTTTGACAGTATTTTCTCCAAAAATTGTTCGATATTCACACTTTTTTGGGGGTCTTTTTTTATTAATCTTAGGTACAATCTTATTGGTAAAACCATCGATTTTATCGACACTTAGTATGTAGGTTCTTTTATTATATCTTAAAAAAAAATTAAAAAAATGAGTTTATTTTTAAACACACAAAAACAGTTTGAATCACAAAATTGGCGATTAACTGCCGGTGTACGAAACATATTACAAATACTAGATCAAACCCAAAAATTCATTTCTGCAAACACAATACAAGAAACTTTAGCGGATATTGGAAAAAAAATTGATTTAGTTACCGTGTATCGAATTCTTGGAAAATTAAAAAGTATTTCAGTTATCCATGAAGAAAATGGAAAATGGATCAAATGCATTGATCCTGATAATGAGGACGAACATCATTTTCTTACCTGTAATCAGTGTGGAAAATCTGAAGAAATTTTTTTAGATTATAGAGATGGAATATCAGAACAATTGGCTAGAGAAAAAAAATTCTTATTAAAAGAAGTACATTTATCGTTTCAAGGAATTTGTACTAAGTGTATTAATCAAGAGTGAATATATAAACATTGAGCAAATCCTTGAACAAAAAACATAACACACAACAATTTTATGACCAAAATTTTTGACCAAAAAATCCGAAGTGCTATCATTGATCTATGATGGGAGAATTATTAGTATCGGCAGCGTTTTGGGGACACGTACTATCTAAAAATTCTGATATAAAACAAATTCCTAATATACCCCAAAAAAAGGAAAGAATATTCAATCGCAGAGAACGCAAAAGAAAAAGAACTACTATTATATTTGCTCCTCACCCAGATGATGAAATACTATGCTGTTCTGAAAAAATATCAGAAAAAATTGGTCGTCGAGAAAATGTAAAAATAGTATATATTACAGACGGAGACGCATTATCTCGAAATAGTTACCGAAATTCAAAAAATTATGGAAAAATACGAAGAAACGAATCGAAAGAGGCCATTCGTAAATCAGGCCTAAAAAATTCTGATCAGATTTTTTTAGGATTTCCAGATGGAGAACTTAACCGACTTACACCAAATAAAACCATTAAGTCTCCATACACAAATAAATACAAAACCAGTAAAAACACATTCTTGGCAAATCTTACATATACGGAAACAAATCTGAAACTTGCAATAAAAAAAGTACTAGAAAAATATCCCGTGAAAGAAATATATATTCCGCATAAAAATGACACTCACCCTGATCATCATGTTGTTGGTAATATTGTGAGAGAAGTCGTCTTGGAATATACAAAAACACCCGAGATTCATGAATACATTGTTCATGGAAAGTCACCAAACTTTATTAAACAGAAGAATTTAAATGAGAAAAAGTTTGATCTAATTTCTATATTTCAGTCACAATTTCACGATAAAAAACATCAATCTTTTCTAGAACAATTTGCATATTTTCCTGAGGTCTTTTACCATTTAAAAAATTAAAATAACAACAAAAAGATGATTCAAAAATTTTCATTCCTTGCCGTAACTAAAGAAGGAAATCATATGTCAGGATCTGTTATGGCTGAGACAATTGCAGCCGCAAGAGTTAAACTCTCTAAAAACGGGTTGTCAGTTTTATCTCTTGCTCCTTATAAGGCAACAAAAAGAGCCGAAGGGATAAAGGTATTTGATTTTGAAGCAAAAAACAAAAAAAGAAAGATTGTAACCGGAACAATCGAGGAAAAAGAACGATATGAAGCATTTAAAAAATTAAGCATTGAATATAATTTGGACGTTACATATGTAATACCAAGTGGACTACAACCAAATGATAGAATTACTGAGAAAAAAAAAGGAATAGCTCCTGAATGGAAGGATCAATTAGCAATGGATATAAAACAAAAATCGAAAGAAAAAAAGGAGTCTGAAGCGCAACAAAAAAAACTTGATTCAGAGAGAGAAACTGCACGAGCATTGGCTGCCAAACAAGCAGAAATTGATTATATGCATGAAAAAGTAGAAGAAATATTGAGAGAAGTAATTCCAATTCTCACCAAAAATGAAAAATACCTGGATGTAGAAAAAAATCGATATATTCAAGAAAATGTAAATACCCTTTCTCGGTTAAAACGATCAAATGCTTCTGAGCACCTGAGATCACTTACAAAAAAATTATTAACTCAGTTGTCTGATGATTCATTATTTTTAAAAGAATCTGAAATTGGAGAAGAGGATATTGAAGGCTGGAGAAAAAGTAGAGCAGAATTTTCAGGGTTTAGTGATAATTTTGAAAAAACACTCGACAAAGGACTCGCAGACGTACAGTCATTATTGTCGGACATAGACATTGATGGCTTTACTAGATCATTTAGACACGTCAGTATTTTGGAGACCATTTTAACAATGGCATTTTTTACATTCTCATCATTCTTAGGTTTTTGTGCATTGTTTTGGGTAATTATAATTCTTTCTCGATTAATAGGAACCGATCCTTCTTTCGAAAACTTTTTCTTACAATCTGGAATGCTGTGGTATGCAACGATATTAACAGCTATATTTGTAGTCTTTTTTATCTTACTGTTTGCTACTGACTACTGTAATACATTATTAAAGAGATTGATGATGATTGGATTAGGATTTGGATTAGTAGCAATATTAACTTTCGAGTTTCCCTTATTCTTTTTCTGGGTATGATACGGGGTACTAAAATTCTAATATATAATCACAGTGTTATTAAAGATTCCCTTGCGAATTAATGAAAAGTTCCTATTTTGACGCTAATTAGGATATTTTGTAACTATTTACGACCAAAAAATCAAGATATTTTGATGTATCGGAAAATAGAAAAATTATTTTTTCCCCAGTTATTGTTTTCATTTCTTTCATTATTTTCATTTTTTAATTCCGCGTAGCGGTCATGTTCAACTTATTTCATTTCAATGCCTAAATATGTTAAAAATACATAACTTGAGTGCTACTTTCAAGAAAAAAGAAATCCTTAAAACGGTTAATCTTCATATTAATTCGGGAGAAACACATGTAATTTTGGGACCAAATGGATCTGGAAAATCAACTTTAGGAAGAGTATTAATGGGAGATAAAAAATTTTCCATAGATGGGACCATCAAGTTTGAAGGAACTAAAATCAACACACTGACTCCTTCAGAAAGAGCTTGTCTTGGCATGTTCTTGTCTTTTCAACATCCTCCTGAATTAGATGGAGTGATAGTCAAAGACTTCCTTTTTACAGCCAAGAAAACAATAAATCCAAATACAGTATCTCAATTTCAATTTAAAAATGAAATCAGAGAATATTTTGAAGCTATGAGACTTCCAAAAGATTGTATGAACAGAGAACTAAACAAAGGGTTTTCCGGGGGCGAACGCAAAAAAATGGAAATGATTTCTTTGCTTACACTTAAACCAAAACTCGCTATACTAGATGAAATTGATTCCGGAGTAGACGTCGATACGATTCATGCACTCGGTCACGGAATTAGAAATCATATGAGAGATAAAAAAAATTCAATGATAATTATCTCACATTCTGAGAAAATTCTAAAAGAAGTTATCCCTACTCATGTACACATATTTTGTCAAGGACGAATAGTACGTTCAGGAGGAGTTGAGATTATTGAAAAAGTTCACAAAGAAGGTTTTGATCGTTTTTTGCAAGACAAAATGTCCGGATTTAAAGTGCTCTCATGACATTAAAATCATCAATTTTTAACAACCAAGAACAAGCAGAGTTACTTATTGCTGATGATCAATCCTACTCAAAAAAATTTAAAAAGGGATTAACAGAATCACTGGTAAGAGAAATATCAGCCACCAAAAATGAACCCGATTGGTTGCTGACATTAAGACTAAGTGCACTAGATGTATTTCAAAAAATTTCACTTCCGACCTGGGGCCCAGATATATCAAAATTGGATTTTAACAATATTAGATACTTTGCATCTGCTTCCAAAAAAAAGCATGCAAAGTTCTGGAAAGATGTTGATCCTCAGATTAAAAAAACATTTGAAAAACTAAAGATTCCAGAGGCCGAAAGGACTTCTTTGGCTGGTGTTGGAGCTCAGTATGAATCTGAAAATGTATACCATAACTTGAAACCAAAATGGGAAAAAAAAGGAATAATATTTGAAGATTTTGATATTGCTGTCCAAAAATACCCGGACCTGGTTAGAAAATATTTTTCAAAATGCATACCGATTGCAGATCACAAGATGACAGCACTTCATTATGCGGTTTTCTCTGGTGGAACATTTCTTTTTCTTCCACCAAAAATAGAGGTTGATGAACCTCTACAGGCTTATTTTCGAATGAATGCAATTAACCAAGGGCAATTTGAACATACACTTATCATTGCAAAAGAAGGATCTAAGGCTCATTATATTGAAGGCTGCTCAGCACCAAAATATGGATCTCAAGCTTTGCATGTAGGATGTGTGGAGGTATTTGTAGAAAAACATGCAAATCTAAGATATTCATCTGTTGAAAATTGGTCAAAGGATACATATAATCTTAACACTAAGCGAGCAATTGTACAAAATTGTGGTTCAGTAGAGTGGATAGGAGGAAATCTAGGGTCAGGAATTACTATGTTGTATCCATGTTCAATATTAATGGGAGATAATGCCCGAGCAAATCACCTAGGAATCGCAGTAGCAACAAAAGATCAAAATCAAGATACAGGTGCAAAAGTGATAATTTCTGGTAAAAATTGTCGAGTTTTTATTAAAAGCAAGAGTGTTGCAAAAGACGGTGGAATTACTACTTACAGAGGAAATATTAAAGTTTTAAATAGGGCAAACAATGCCACTGTAAACGTCGAATGCGATGCGCTGATGATCGACAACCAATCAATCTCCGATACTACTCCGCAAGTTGATTGCCAAAATGCCAGTGCAAGCGTAACTCATGAAGCACATACGGGTAAAATAAGTGATGAAGTTTTGTTTTATTTCCAGACTCGTGGAATTTCAAAGGAAACAGCAAAAGGGATGGTTGTGAATGGCTTTTTGGATGAAGTAATAAAAACACTACCCCTAGAGTATGCAGGCGAATTAAATCGGATTATTGAATTAGAAATGGAAGGAGACATTTAATGAATAATAAATTAATGAATAATGAAATAAATATATCGGAACCATCAGGAGAAAAAAAAGTTGAAGTAAATGATGATGAATTTCTTCAGATATTTATTGAGGATGTCTCTCCCGGATCTCGAAAATTTAAGTTAAAGATAATTTTAAAAGGTCACAATGCTAAATGTAAAGTTGTCGGGCGAGCACAAAGTTTTAATAGAGATAAAAAAACATGGATTGTTTTGCAAAATGTTTGCAGAAGAAATCAAGAAGTTGTTATTGATTTACATGGTACGGCTGAAAATTTCAGTTTATTAGAATTTGATGGTTCCGCTGTGGTTGATGCCAAATCAAAAAATGCAGTTGTCAGTATAAACGAAAAAATTTGGCTTTTTGATAATGGACAGGGCAAGGTAAATCCAGTACTAACAGTAAAAACTGACCAGGTGCAATCTGCATATCATTCAGCATCAATAACCCCAATCGATTCAGAACTATTATTTTTTATAGAATCACGAGGTATAAATAAGATGAAATCAAGAGCATTATTAAAACAAGGTTTCTTAAAAAAGTAGTTTCCATTAAAATAAAAACAACCAAAAATGGTTTTGCAAACTACTTACACTTCATTTTACAATACATCTTAAACTTTACTTCCATCTTTTTTTCTATTTTTTCTAATTCCTGTTTCATTGGACCAGGCAACCCTGTTTGATTTACTTCTTCTGTTACTAATTTTTTTCTAGATCCCTTATGTTCTTTACGTCTCAAAAGCCCTTCTCAAAACCTCCTTCCCCCATTTCGTGTTTTCTCTGGGATCGAGAAATACTATTTTTGATGCGTTTGAAAAAACTGATGTTCTTCGTGATAGATTGGCTGATACTTGAGGAATTATCCAAGATTTGAAGTAGTTTTTTCCATTAGTTTTCATAGAATTTTCTACCGCTTCCATCAGTGGGGATGGTGCGGGAAATGGGTATTTTTGGATTACGATTGTTTGCCAGTCATATTTTTCCAGCTCCGGATGAATCATTTTTTGGTTACAAAACACAAATTGAGAATGTTTCTTCATCATTTCCATATTTTTGCCTTCTCCTCCTGTGGCTCGTTCTCCAAAAACTTTGATATCCGTTTTTTTTATCCCTTCCATTATCTGTGTATGTACGTTTTTTAGTGTTTCGATGCTAGAAAAATTAGCTAACAAGCATCCTCCTTCTTTTAGGTCTTTTTGGATAATGTCTAAAATCCTTTGACCACAAAACTGGTTATAGTCAGGACTATTGGAGGAAGTCATGTTTGGGGGAACTATCAATTTTTGTTTCATTAGTAATTTGTGGTCCATAAAAATTTCATGTTCTTTTATTCCCAAAAAAGTCTTAAAAAAATCATTGGATTTTTCAATATTGTGTCGGTGACAAAGTATTTTTGGAAACAGTTTTAGTGATTCTTTTAATTTTTTCCAATCTTCAAATTTCCACGTACTAAAGGATAAATTTCCATTGTCTGGGTAATAAATTGACCAACGGATAACATTTGATTCAGCATCTTCCAGATATTTGGCAGCTTGGTCCAAATCTTTATCTTCTGGATTTAATTCTCGAAGTCTTTGTGCTTCTGATGGGTATAGATCTTTGTTTTCAAAAAGAATTCGAGCCGGGAAAGGGGTGATACTATGCTGGAGTTTTTCTTCGATTACATCTCTGCAAAAGTTTTTTATATAAAACAGGGTTTTATCTGCTTGTGTTTCATCTTTTGAATTGAGGTATGGTGTAAGGGATACTGTTTTGGCTGGAAAATGAAGCAATAACTCGGTAAAGATTTCCGCTTCATCAATGATCAAAAACCGATCCCGAAATAAAGATAAATCATGAAATCGAAAAAAGGCATTTGGAGTTATCGTCATAACTGATTCTGCTTCTCTCTCCGTAATAATTTTTTGAAAAATTGGGTTATCATCTTCGATTATTTGAACTTCTTTCCAAAGGTGATTTTCTTGATACGAAATATCAAAATCATCTATTCCTCGGTACCCTAAAAAGTGTCGAAAGGTACATTTTAAATAAAAAGTGATTTCTTGATTATCAAGCTCTACTCGATCGTTAGCAAACTGATTTAGTCTTTTTGAGTCCAGTAATACTTCTGGTATGGGAAATTGTTTTATGCCCGGATAAAATTTTAATTTGGGTGTAATGATTAATACTTGTTTTTGATTTGAAATTTCCAGGGCTGTTTTCGTTATGGCTTGTGCAGATGGTACAGAATTTCCAATTCTCCAGAGTATCGGAATATCTTGATGAATGCTATTTATTTTTTGTTTCAGTTTATCTGGTATGTCATATGATATTTCTGAAATTGGTTCTTTTTTTCTTTCGAAACTAAAGTCTGCATTTCCTTGGGATTCCAAGAATAATGATTTTGCATACCAATTTGTTTTGGTTTCCAGTACCGGTTTGATTTGAGCCAGAAAATCTGTTGGCAATTTATTGATTTTATCTAATAAGAAATTAAAGAGATTTTCACTAGCCTCCACATCCGACATTGCCCGATGAGCGTTTTCATGAACAAAACCGTATTTTTGGGATAGTACTTCCAATGCAAAACTGTCTTCTTTTGGTAGAATTATTCTGGCTAGTTCGTGAGTATCTATTCGATCGTTTTTTGATACATCTATTCCATTTTCGATTAAAAAATTTATATCAAAATCGATATTATGACCAATAATCACGGCCTCTCCTATTTTTTTTAATATGTCGGTTTTGTGTTCATTTAGATTCCAGCCTTGGGTGTCGATTTCTTCTTGTGTTATTCCGGTTAGGTTTGAAATAAACTCTGATAATTTTGATTTGTCAGGAATAATAACCTGATCAAACCGGTTAATTTCCTGACCATTTTGAGTGGTGATGAAAGAAATTTCGATAATTGAGTCTTTAGTTGGTTCAAATCCGGTAGTTTCGAGATCGAGGAAGCAAAGTTTTTGCATAGAGAAATCATAGAAAACCTTTTATTAAAGGCAATATTATTTCGTAATTACTCCAATCTTAGGAATAAAAATTAAATAGGCTAATCAAGTTCGCTCAAGATTTATGTTAGATTTGGAAGATGTTTTGCGTGAAAAATGGGAGGCGTGGCCAATCCCACTCCGAGTATTTTTTGCGTGAAAATCTTTCAAAGATGACATGAAGATTGAGATGAAATTGGCTAGTTTATTTGATTTTTATTCCTTAGTTAGAATTCATGTGATGAGGCAGAGAGAGCAAGAGCACTTCCCTTTTTTCTCGTTCCCAAGCTCCTGCTTGGGAATGAAATTGCACCAGAAGCTCTGCTTCAATATTAAAAGCAGAACTTTTTGACAATTGTGTTCCCAAGGAGGACCTTGGAAACAAGGTGTGAATATGTGGGAGAGGGTTACGAGTGTTTTCGATGAAGGCGACAATGGCCATTGACGAGTGATTTGTCTGACTTTGGTTGTCATAAAATAAAGTTTCGTAGTAGATGTTCATTTACATTCTCCCTTCAATCTATAATCTATGTGATGAAACAGGGCGGGTATAACAATCCATTTCGGGTATTTCTCATTTTTATGGTTTATGAAAAAAATATTCCCCCTCTCTGCTGGCTCCATAGTCCGTCAAATTGATCATAAAAAACAAGAAGGCTGTGGAGCCTTATCAGAATAGCAGGTATAGATCAAGCATAATCATCTATTTTCTAATATATCACTTTTTTCCAAGGCCCTTATATCTAAACATATGTAATCAGGCTCCACAGCCTTTATATTTTTATATTGAATTTGACGGACTATGGAGCCAGCGATGTCGATTCCTTTTTTTCACAAAAGCCATCACCTTGGTAAATACCCTTGCTATGGCAAAGTCCCATGATTCTTACCAACATAGATTATTTTAACTTTAAATTTAATGATCCTTTGTGATTGTGGGAGACTTTGCCAAGGGACACCGCATGTCTACATTCAATTTAGGACGCACCAGTGCAATCAAATCTAGTTTTAATTCATAGACGGATTCATATAATTTCTGAATTTTTTTATTATTTGGGTATTCGTCCGATATGTTATTTATTATCGAAAGAATCATATCAAATTCTTTTATTATTTGTGCCAAATTGAGTGTTGTTTCCATTGTTTTTATAATGTGAATAGCTCCATTATATGCCAGTCCAAACAAAAGAGTCAATCAAAATTGATGTATTTTTCTATCAGAAATGTTGCATTGATTTAATATTGTTTCAAATTATAAATTATAGGTACTTAATTGGACCTTGAAAATGGCGGCATCTGATGTAAATAATATTATTCGAAAGAAAGTTGAGAAATTGATTGATTTCATGGGAGTCAGTAAAACACGATTGGGACAAGTACTTAGTAATAATTCGAAAGAATCGGGAAAGCAAAATTATACACGAGCAGATCGTTTTTTGAAAGGTTCTGGAAATGTTAAAATTGATGATTTGATCCGGATTTCCCATTTTTTTGAAAAACCACTCTCCTATTTTTTAGGTGATAAATTTTCATCAGACTTTCAATTATCAACATCTGAAAAAGTAAAACCAAAATCGTTACGTCCAATCCAAGAAGTGGAAGAAGGACTTCGAAAGATGGGATTAGATGAAGATTTTATTCAGGAGAAAATACAGGAGTTAAAGTGCAAAAAAAAATATGAACACTCCCAAAAAAGAGAAATCAAAAACCGGAGGGCTTAATTTTATCAGTGAATTCAAGGCGCTCCCTGATGAATTGAAACCACGAGAAAAACTGGCAGATTTTGGTCCACAAGCTTTATCTTTGTGGGAGTTGGTGGCTTTGATTTTGCGGACAGGAGAACGACATAAAGGGGGGTATTTTGAGGATGTTCAAAAATTAGCAAAACGACTTTTAGCGGAGGCCGGATTTAAAGGACTTTTCACACAAAATGAAGTTTTTGATCTACAGGAAAATTTTGGAATTCACAAAGGTCATGCAGAGATTATTGTAGCGATTTCGGAAATTTGTCGTCGGATTCATGGAAAATATGATATATTTGATGCTTCAGAATCAAGTAAAATTGCTGAACGATTTGAACATTTGCAAAAAGCGAAACAGGAGCAATGTCATGTGCTGCATTTAGATAAAGATCAAAAATGTGTGTACCAAGAAATAGTAGCAATGGGAACGAGTGATAATGTGCAGGTTTCTCCGTCAGATATTTTGCGTGGACCGTTGTGGTTAGGGACGAAGGAAATTATTATTGTTCATAATCACCGAGGTTTATGTGCAGCGAGTAAAGAAGATATCGGGTGGACATTGGCAGTAATGAAAGGTGCGTGGGAGTTACATCAGATTCGAATTGTTGATCATGTGATTATGGGGAAGGATGGGTATTTTTCGTTTTTGGAAAAAGGAATACTTTAAAAATTCCCCCCAGATATTTCTGGGGGGCAAAGGTTACATTTCGGCTATTTTTATTTAACCCCCAAGCACTGCTCCCATCTGAAGGCGACAATGGCCATTGTCGCCTTCATCGGAGGAACTTCTATTGGAATTCGCACACCCGCAGGAGATATTTACGTTACGAACAAAATATTGGCTCTTGTGAGATATTCATTTCTTCCCTCTGTTCATCCATTTTTTCCTCCGTTTAGTTGTATTGTGGCTACAACCTCATTACCATTTCCACAATACTTGAGCTTGTCAAAACTAAATAGTCTAGCCATGGCAATACCACGGCCATGAGTGTGTGTGGCTCGTTCGGGACTCATTTTGAGGAAAGGAGTGTGGTCAAAACCATCCCCCTCGTCTTTGATGTAAAATTTGATCTCTTTTTCACTTTCTTCGAACTGAATTGAGGCTTTTTTCTTTGCATGTTCGGGTGAGGCAAGTCTATTATCGATCTCTTGGAAAAATGTTCCTTCTGCCAAAAGATTGCCTTTTTCTTTGTAGCTGATTCCAAGGTTGCCGTGCTCGATAGCATTGATAAGAAGTTCTGTCAGCCCCGAGACTGCATTATTTGGATCAGGACAAAGTTTGGCGAGGAGAGTGGAGATATTGTAAGCCTCGTGAAAAGTCCGAAAAACAAAGCGATTTTTTGCTGCCTCTTTTGCTTTTTGGAGGAGAAGACGTTCTTTTTTGACCTCCTCGGAAGAAGAGCTAAAAAGAGAGATCTCGCGTTTTTTTTGTTCCACTCGATCCCTAAGTGCTGTTTCAACAATAGCCAGCAGCGTTTCCTCATCAAAGGGTTTTGTGAGGTAATACCAAGCACCAGCCTCAATCCCTTGCAAAATTTCGTCTGGTCGAGCTCGGGCAGTTTGCATGACCGTATTGATTTCTTTAAAAACTCGTCTGGATCGAATTTGTTCGAGCACTTCAAGTCCGGACAGAGAGGGCATCATCCAGTCCAACAGTATTACGGGATAAGTTTTTGGCGCTTTTTCCAGGAGAGCCATGGCTTTATAACCATTTGGAGCAGCATCGACTTGATAATCAGCATCTTCCAGATAGTTTTGTAAAATCGAAAGATTATCAAGTTCGTCGTCAACGATGAGAATTTTTTGGTCCGGTTTCATAAGGGGGGTCATGTTTTTAACTCCTTAGTCCTGATACTGGTTTTTGATATCGATAATTTGGGGAAATACATCAGTAAAAGCCTGGCTTACTTGAGGATCAAATTGAGTTCCGTTTTCAGAGATGATAAGATCCAATGCGGCTTCTTCCATCCAGGCTTTTTTGTATGGACGAACACTGGTTAGTGCATCAAAAACATCCGCGACACTGACAATTCGACCAAAAAGGGGAATCTGTTCACCTTTTAGTCCACGCGGATAACCAGTCCCGTCCCATTTTTCGTGATGGGTAAGAGCGATAATACGACCTGTTTTGACCAATTTGGATGGTTTTCTGGATTTTCCCATTTTTGATGGGCGATCAGACAGAATCCTTGCCCCAATAGCAGGATGTTTTTTCATGATTTCCCACTCTCTTGGATCAAGTTTTCCCGGTTTAAGAAGAATATGATCAGGAATCCCAATCTTTCCAACATCGTGCATGGGGGAAGTAATCATCAAAAGTTCTGCTTCAGATGGACTGAGACCAATTTTTAGGCCAAGTATTTCCGAATACCGACTCATACGAGTGATATGAAATCCAGTATCATTGTCTCGAAATTCTGCAGCCAATCCGATACGTTCGATCATTTCCAGCTGATTCTGTCGAAGTTGTTCATTTCGGTTTTCCAACTCAGAAGTTCGTTCTCGGACTTTTTGGTTGAGATGTTTTTGCGTAAGATGCATTTCAAGCATGTTTCGTACTCTGAGAAGAAGTTCCTCCTCTATAAAAGGTTTACAAAGAAAATCTCGAACACCTTCAGTTTTCAGGGCTTTTATGCGAGACTCGTTATCTTGTCTGGCCGTAATAATAATTATCGGACCGCTTTTTTCCCGTTGTTCTTTTGAATACCGAAGAACATCAAAACCGTCAATCTCTGGCATCGTGAGATCTAACAAAATAAGGTCGAAGATTTTGTTTCTGAGTAGTCCGACAGCATCATGAGGGTTGAGTGTGGTTTGGATATTTTGATAACCACTATCGTTTAGATATTCTCGAATTATTAAGAGATTATCCGATTCGTCATCGATGACCAGAATTTTTGCTTGCTGGATTGTGTCTGATGAGATCATGGTTCCTCTTTTCTGTTTTATGGTTCTTTGAGTAGTTTGTCGGCTTCTTTTTCGAAGTTATCTAGAAGACTTAGGAGTTTATCCTGATTTCCTAAAAGTCTATCTAAAAAAACTTTTGCTTCCTCGATATCCCCTGCCTCCATTTTTTTCTTGGCTAATTGGGTGAAATTGAGTATGACAGAAAGTGGTGTGCGAATTTCGTGGCTGGCGTTAGTGAGAAAGTTTTTTACGAGCTTAGCCGATTTTTCAACGGATTTTCGAACAATCCTTTCTTTTTCCAGTTCACGTCGTAGTAAACTGTTTTCTACCGCTTTTTGAATGCGAGACCCGAGCATTGGAAAATCCGTGACGGGTTTGTTTACAAAATCAGCTCCGCCGGCTTTCATAAATTCGGTAACAAGATGGACAGATTCTAGTGCTGTCAACATGATTACGGCAATGTGAGGGTTGATTTTGAGTAGTCCAGAAATGGTTCCCATGCCATCAAGACCGGGCATGGTCTGATCAAGAAGGATGGCATCAATAGCGGTGTTTTTGTCAGAAAATGTCTCGATCCCTTCTTTGCCACCACTTGCTATGAAAACTTTGAAACCGAGCAATTCGAGATTAAATTGTATCATTTCTCGGAGGCTTGATTCATCGTCGATGACGAGGATAGTTGGCATTATTTTTTCCTTTTTTTTAGGCGCCAGAAAAGATTGATTTCTTCCGTTTTTTTTGGCTTGATAAAGGGCTTGATCGGTACGTCTAATGAAATCTATAGCCTGTTCTTCGCTAAAAAATTCTGCTACGCCAAGGCTGATAGTGATTTTTTCTACTTCTGGAAAGAGGTGTTTTTCGATTGTTTTACGAACTTGTTCGGCAACCTGTTTTGCTCCGGCTTGATTTGTCTCAGGTAAGATGATAGCAAACTCCTCTCCTCCGTATCGGCAGGGGAGGTCAATAGTTCGAACTGTGTCTTGAAGTAGATTCGCAAGGACTTGCAGAGTAGTGTCTCCTGTTTGATGACCATAGGTGTCATTAACGGCTTTGAAGTGATCAATATCAAGCAAAATAAAAGATAATGGATGTTTAAATCTCTTCGCCCTTTCTACTTCATTGGCTAGATTGGTACTGAAGACATGCCGGTTAGCCAGACCAGTAAGCGAGTCAGTGTTGGCGATGCGTCGTTCTTTTGCTGTTTTAACCCCTTGTTCGATATATGCCAATACTTCTTCTGGTGCAAATGGTTTCGTAAGATAAACATCTGCTCCATCCTTTATGCCACCGATCTTATCAGATGTTTCACTTCTGGCACTGAGCATGATGATGTAGAGCACAGATTGACTGGCATTAGCACGTAGTGCTTGACAAGCTGCTAGTCCATCCATGACAGGCATATTTATGTCCAATACAATTACGTCAAAACTGGTCTTATCAGCAAACTCGAGTGCTTCTTTTCCGTTTGTGGCCTCACTAATTTCGTAGTTTTTGTCTGTGTTTTCAAGGTGAAAACGAAGCATGTCACGAATGCTTGCTTCATCGTCAACGATCAGAATTTTAGGCATGAGATTTTCTTTCTAAAATTTGCTCGATTAGATCCTCAAAGTTTGGACCGATTGGTTTCGCAATGATATCATCGCAACCATCTTTTTTGATTTGATTGATATCAGTGTTCATCGCACTTGCTGTTACGGCAACGATTAATCCCGCATATCCCTTTTTTCGAAGAGTTCGGACAGCTTCATGACCGTCCATAACAGGCATATGCATATCCATCAGGATGATGTCATAATTGCCTTTCATGGCTTCTTCGATTCCGAGTTTTCCATTTTCTCTTTCTTCTATTTCATGATCATATATAGAGAGACGGTCATTGATCATATCACGTATATCTTCGTTGTCATCTACAAGCAAAATCCGTGCCATTTTTTTCTCCTTACATTTTTTCAAGTATGACGAATGTCGCGTCGTCCTTTTTTTTCTGACCTTTTAGGAATTTTTCCCAAGATTGGATAATAGATGATCCGCAAATTTCTAGTGAGTGATCTCCATGTTTTATCAATTCGTTGCTGAGTCGATCTTTTTCGAGACTAAAGGATTCTCCTTTTGCATTTTTTTCTTCGGTCATACCATCAGAAAATAATAACAATCGGTCTCCTTTTTCGAGAAAGAATTTGGTTTCCTGATATTCTTTTCGCATGTAGCCGAGAGGAATATCACCATCTTTGATGGTTTCGGTATTTTGGTCAGTTTTCCTGTAAATTATTGGGAGAGAAAAAGCAGCTCGACTAAGACTCAGTCCTTTATCGATTGTGTAACGAACTTGGATTGATACGATTGGTTGTTCCATTGGGATAAGTCCTATCAGGTTTTTGTTTAGTTCTGTAAAGGCTTTTCCTGGACCAATCCTGGTATCATTTATGTTACTGAGAAAAGCAGAAGCGGCCATCGTCATCAGAGCAGCGGAAACACCATGTCCCATGCAATCAGCAATGGTAAGAGCAAATCCAATCTTTTCGAAGTTTTGTAGGTGTACAAAATCTCCGCCAACTTCACTTGTTGCACGGTTAAAAACAAAAGCCTTGAAACCGTGCTTTTCGATCGCTTTAAGATCCCTAGAAGAGGGCAGAAGACGTGATTGGATTTTTTTTGCCATCTCAAGTTCTTCGCTGATACGTTTATCTTTTTCAAGAATTTGATCTTGAGCAGATTTGAGCGTGAGCTGAGTATTTACCCTAGCAATTAACTCTTCAACGATAAAGGGTTTTTTTACATAGTCATTAGCTCCCATATTTAGAGCATGAACTACATAATCAGTCTCTGTCTTAGCGGTTAGCATTAAGACAGGAATGTTCTTGAGATTTGTGTCTTGGTGGCGTTTTTTGAGTACGCCAAATCCGTTTAGATTTGGCATATCGATATCCAGGAGAATGAGATTTGGTTGAATCTTTGGGATAATTTGGAGTGCAATTGCTCCGTCCTCAGCCTCAAAAATTTCGTGATCGAAAATTTCGAGATGCATTTTTAGCATATCTCGAATATTTTTTATGTCGTCTACCAATAAAATGCGTGCCATATGTTTTACTCCTTTTGCCCCCTCTCTATAGAGGAGGTTGATCAGTTTTAGATGTTTGGTTTGATTTTGGGGATAGTAAAGGAAAAAGTTGAGCCTTTTCTTGCTTCGCTTGTGACCGATATTTCACCTCCATGTAGTTCAACAAGGCGTTTGGATATGGCAAGTCCTAGACCTGTTCCACTTGCTGCTCGAGTGGAAGAGGTATCTGCTTGCTGAAAGCGAGCGAATACCATGTCTAGTTTGTCTGTGGGGATTCCACATCCTGAGTCTTTGACCCTAAACATGACGAATTTCTCAAGGTTTTCTGAGGAGACATGAATAGTCCCAGATTCAGTAAACTTGATTGCATTTCCGATAAGGTTGATGAGGATTTGTCTGATTCGTACCTCTTCTGCATTGATGATTTCATTATCTGAACTCCAAGAAATTTTTAGCCCTTTTGCTTCCGCTTTATTTCTGAGATCACTGGATACACATTGAATGATATCATGGACTGATACTGGTGTACGTTTTAGCTCCATTTTACCGGCTTCAATTTTGGAAAGGTCCAGGATGTCATTGATAAGCGTCAGGAGGTGCTTCCCGGATTTATCCATTGCGCTGCCAATCTGAGCAAATTTTGCCAACAGTTTTTCGAGCAGTTCGATTATTTCTTCTTGATTGATTGGTTCTTTTTCGAGTGCAGTTCTTAGCTTTTTTGCAACAGGTAGCTTGTCGGCTTTTGCCAATATGGGGGAGTATCCAAGGATAACAGTCATAGGCGTGCGTAGCTCATGACTCATGGTATTAAGGAAGTCCGATTTGGCTATATTGGCAGCCTCGGCAGTTTCTTTTGACTGAATAAGTGTTTCTTCCGCTTTTTTACGGATAGTGATATCTTCTTGTAGTCCAATGAAATGAGTGATTTGTCCTTTTTCATTTTTGAGTGGAGAAATCGTTACCGATGCCCAATAGAGACTTCCGTCTTTTTTCTTGTTTTGTATTTCTCCTCGCCAAATTTCGCCAACCAATATGGTATCCCAAAGTTTATGGTAAAATTTAGGATCGGTTTTATCTGATTTTAGGATACGAGGATTTTTTCCGATTACTTCTGTTGGTGTGTATCCGGTTACATTGGTAAAAGCAGTATTAACATAGGTTATATAACCTTTTAGATCGGTTATTATGACCAGATTTGGACTTTGACTGAGTGCAAGTGAAAGCTTGCTAATCTCTATTTCAGCTTTTTTTCGTTCCGTGATATCGACGATCGAGCCAACAAAGAATTTTTCTCCATCAATTTTAGAGATTCCGACGGAGAGCCACATTGGAAATTCTTTACCATTTTTGTGAAGACCTCTTACTTCTCGACCAATCCCAATAATTTTGCGTTGATTGGTTTTTAAGTGATTTTGGAGATATCCATCATGTTCTGAAGAAAATGGTTCTGGCATGAGCATTGAAATATTTTTTCCAATGACTTCGTTTGCCTTAAAGCCGAAAATTCCTTCGGAAGCAGAATTAAAAGATTGGACTATTCCCTTTGAATTGATGGTAATAATTCCGTTGACAGTAGTTTCTAGGATGGCAGTTGTTCGTGCTTTACTGTCTACAAGTTCATCGGTGCGTTTTTTTACTTGTGTTTCGATGATGAAGTGTTGTTCAGCAGAAGTTTTAAAGCCCCTGGCGATGAGACCTGTAAAAACTAGGCCAATAAAAAGAGCCAGCCAGGTTATGTATATGTTATGATGTTTTTCAAGGTATGTGGGAGTTGGAAAAAACTTAATCTCCCAAGACCTTCCGGCAACCTCCAAGTGATGAGTATGAATGATGTCAAAAGTTTCTATCTCATTTCTCTGACCAGAGGAATAAAGTAATTCGTTTTTTTCCGAATTGCTGATATCTCTGAGAAAAACATAGGCGTCTATTTTTCCGATGGAGTTTTTGACCATGTCTCCAATGCGAAAGACTCCAAGAGCAAAACCGAGCAAGTTTCTTTGTCGTGTTTCGATTGTTTTTGTAATGCCATTGTAGATTGGTAAAAACACAAGAAATCCGGCTTGTGTGGATTTTTCTTGAACAAGTGTGATGCGAGCAGTCGCAATCGGGTTTCCGGAATCTCGAGCTTGTATGAGAGCAGATAGGCGAATAGGATTTGATGCCAGATCAAATCCGACAGCTTTCATATTTCCCTCCAGAGGTTCGACAAAATAAACCGGGAAATATTCAGGTTTCTCTTTGCTTGGTACCATTTGACCATTTTGTTTTTCACGAATATGAAAATCACTAAGCCCTTCAGTTCGTGCTATAGATTCGTAATGAGCACGTCGATTGTGTGCAATGCGTGGAATCCATTCCAGCGCTTGTATAGTCGGATGACGCTTGATTGTTTCGGTAACAAATGTTTTGAATTCGTTCCGAGTGACTTTATTTGATGCGCGAAAGAGACCTTTGATTCCTTGGAGCACTTCGAGGTTTATGGCTTTGTTTTCTTGGTCCAGATTGGAAGCGCTATTACTTGCTAATTGTTTGAATTCTGCAAGTACGCGCTTGTATTCAAGGTTGTAAGTGGTGTAGGCGGCTGTAATCGAAAGTATTATTCCGATAACAGAGGTTAAAATGACAGATCGTGAAAACCAGCCAGATTTTTGGAGAAAATTTTTCATGAATCTTTTCCCTTCGGTTTGTGTCGTTTGTTCAGTTGTTTTTGGTGAATATCGATGTGCTTTTCTTATGTTTTCTCCTGTTTACGAGGCAAGATGATTGTGAAGATTGCACCGCCTTTGGGATTGTTTTCAGCTGAGATATTACCATTATGCGCAAACATGATCTCTCGACAAATAGGCAGCCCAAGTCCTGATCCTTCTACCTGTGAATGGTTTGTAGAGCTTTGTACAAATTCATCAAAGATTATTCCCAATTCATCTGGAGGAATGCCACAACCTTCATCTTTGATTTTCAATTCCAGAGCATCTGATCCATTGAATTCCCCTTGATGAGATGAAATGGTTATATTTTTTCTTTCTGGGGTAAACTTGATAGCATTACTAAGAAGGTTGATAACCACTTGCGAAATTTTTTCCTGGTCAAGTGGTACAACTGTATTGATTACTGATGGTGATACATTTAATCGTATTTCTTTAGCCCTAAACAAGGGCTCTAAACCCGCTACCTCCTTTTGGACGATTTTCATTAGATCCCCGGATTTCATTGAAAAATTCACATGCCCGGATTCTAATTTGGCAAGATCGAGCAAATTGTTGATAAGATTTAATTGGCGTTCTTTGTTCTCCATTACGCGAGTAATCCATATACTGGTTTTTTGTAGCGATTTGAGACATTCTTTTGCTTTTGAATCCCCTGATGTTGAAAGTTCATTGGTTGCAAAGTTGAGCTTTTTAAGACTAAGATCCGAGAATCCTCCAATATTGTGCAAAGGCGTTCGAAGTTCGTGGCTCATATGAGCCAGAAAATCTGATTTGGCATGGTTTGCAGCCTCTGCTTTTTCTTTTTCAATAACCAACTCGGCAGTTCTTTCTTTGACGACTTCTTCGAGATGATCAGTCAAATATTTAAGTGCTCTTGCGTTTTCACGTTGGTTGGTAACGTCTTTTTTTACAGCAACAAATGCCGTTATTTCGCCTTTATCATCAAAAATAGGGGCAATAGAGGTGTCCTCCCAAAAGAGCGTTCCGTTTTTTTTACGATTTTGTAATTCTCCTCTCCAGGTTTTTCCAGAAAGAACTGTTTTCCAAAGATCTCGGTAAACTTTTTGTGAGGTGTTCCCACTTTTTACCATGCCGGGATTTTTTCCAAGCACTTCTTGGGACTCATATCCGGTGATCCGACAAAAAGCTGGATTAACATATGTAATTTGAACATTTGAATCAGTAATGATTACTGATTCGGGACTTTGTTCTACTGCTGTCGATAACTGCAATCGGTTTTTAACTTCCCTTTTTAAATGGCAGATGAGTGGATTCACTATTCTTATGAATATAATGATTCCGCACAGATCGGCTGCCAATAAAGAGAACATGATTACTAACAGGATACGCATATCACGAGTACCAGTATTATAGCTGAACCACGTAACTGCAATTCCCACACTGAGCAAGAAAGCAATTATGAACAAAAAAGAAACCATTCTTTTGTGGCATAGACGAATTTTTGACATGATTATTTCCCCATTGGTTTGATGATGATTTGTAAAAAAATTAATAATTATTAAATTGAAAAATGCGAAGGTAATACTCAGGTTTTTGAGTGTCATCTTCCGTGTTTTATGAATATTGAAATTCATAAACATAAATTTTTTGAAGTTAAAAGCTGATGAATAACAGCTAATGACTTCCAAAATAGCCGAGATGTAAAAGAGCAAATCCAACAGGTATTTTTTTGAAATCCTGATGAATATAAAATCATACTTGTTCAAATAGGATTTTTACCTAGAGAATAAGTGACACATGAATAAATAATCATGGATTAAGACATGGTTAAATATGATTTTTTTTTGTTCATTAGATTTAAATAAAATAAAGCGGTTATGATTTAATCTTTTTTTAATCTGCATGGGGGTATTATTAAAGAATGAGGACAAAATAAATTACCAAAAAAATGACAAAAAGAATATCGCTTGCAGAATTTAAAAACAAACTGGAACTATCCCTAGAAGGGATAGGATATCAAATGGCAAAAGAAGTTAAAATAATTGAAGATGAAATCCTTGGTTTTGTCATCCATAAGAATGATGGGTTTTTTTATAATTTCCAAAAAACCGAGCTTAAGTATGTCAATAGCTTTGAGACCTTGCTTCCAATAGAAGTGGAAATAATGAAAAAAAAAGGATTAATTCAAAAAAAGAAAAAAAAATGATTATAATTATTTTTTTACAATTTTTTTATTTGGATGGGGAAATATAATTTTTCTCAAACTTTGAAACCTCAATAAAAATAGAAAAGGCAAAAACGAGCTGATTATTCTTGTTTCTTACGGGAATAACTATCTGATCAAACTGTGCATTTTTCCATGTTGTTCGTTTTCTTATCATTTCTCCTTTTTCAAATAAACAATTAGGACAATCTTCAAATTCCAAAATGTTGTGCAAATCTTTTTGATTGTTTCCAAAAAAAATGATTTGCAGTACCGGTGAGATCTGAATAATTGATTGCTTGTCATCAGTATTAACTGTATTAACTTCAACATTTTTTAACATTGATTTGTATTTTTTTAATTCTCGCATGAGAAAACTCTTTTTGAGGGATCCTTTCATTTTTAGATTATTAAATTTTTTTTAATACCACTTTATTACAGGTTTTTAGATTAAAATATAATTAAATAACTGAAAAAACAAAATACCGCAAAAAAGTTTTAACGTTTTTTTAATGTTTGATGTTCAAGAATTAGCAAACACAAAAATAGCCATTTTGGCATTTGGGTTTTGTTAAAAAAAAATGGAAATAAAAAAAACTGAAAAACAAACTGATTTATTTCATGTTGATTTAGAAAATTCTTGTATTCCTGTAGATAAACAGAAATTTCGAACCAGGACACGTTCTTATCTTCCTTTGCTTTCAAAAGAAGAGTCTAATATTTCTCCTCAAAAAATTTTACATGAAATGATGAAAGATAACGGAATCAGGATTGTGAAATCCGGATTAAAATGCAAAGAGATCAAAGAATTACATATTGGAGTAATGGAAAATCGTAAAAAAATTCAAAACGGGGATTTCTTAGATCGTGTGACGATGATTTATCGTGACATATTTGGACATGGTCAGCCTGTAGACGAGGCCAGTTGGGGAGAATATATGAAATGTAATCCCTGCGGAACAAAAAAATCTATTGAGGAAGTTTTTGAATTATCTGAATATATGTTTTTATCTGAATTGGAAAAAAACGGGATACCAGAACAAATATGTGAATGCGGATGTGAGATGGATCATTTTCATGATCATAGCATAACTAATGAAATTATTCGGAAAGATTTTGATGAAAAAGAAATGTTTGCCGTTTTTCTTATTGATAACGAGGGAATTTCTCATGGTTTTTCTTATGCATGGAAGTCTACGATAAAAAATCTTTGGGAGGAAAAACTTGTTGAATCTTATGCTCATTCGAAACTCGATTACGAAACCTATTTATCAAATATTATTACAAATGGAAGGGAAAATTTTAATGAAAATACACCGATAATTTATTGGGCGGAAATTGGTCAAACCGTAAATGCCAGAAATGGTGAAAATCCATTTTTATTGGCGGGCACACTTTTTCAATCAATTAATAACAACCATCAGTCTTTTCCTGTTTTTGTTGGAGTAAATCAAGAATTACGTTCATATGCTTTTGTAAGAGCCGCTGGAGGGATAGATGTGTGTCGATCAGAAGATGCTGATCGGGTTATCGTGTGTGGCGACACTTCACAATTTGGAGTAGAATATTCCCTTGGATCTAAATTTTCGAGGAAACATAGAAAGGTGATTCGATCAGTGATGAAAAGTGTAAGTGTAAATTAATTACATTGTTTTCTTGCTATTTTTATAAATGTGGGGAAAAATCAAAGAAAATGTTATCAAAAATATTAACACTCATTATTATTGTACAATATTTATTTCTTGCAGTTTTTACATTTTCTGAGAATCCAAAATCCCCAATAAATCGTTCTTTTAGTCTTTTTTCATTTGGGGTTTTTCTTTGGGCAGTTACAATTTTTCTTTATTTTTTTGTTGACGTAGGTAATTGGATCAATTTTGTAGGAAGGTTAAATTACAGTGCATCAATTATCGCGTCTTTTGGCCTTGCATCTTTTTTTTATTTTTTTCCTAAAAAAGAATTCCATTTTTATCCATTTAACTCTTTTGGTTGACACGGACATAAAATGGGGCCCCCTCGTTTGCCAAA
>CAZQFO010000010.1:0-24634 GCA_964592695.1 uncultured Candidatus Peribacteria bacterium | reverse complement strand
CGAAGCATTAAGAGAATTAGAATAACTAGCGAAGGCTGATTATCTCGATCAATGTACGTTATAACAAGGTTAGTGATTCTGGATGACGGTTTATTTTTAATTTTATACACAATCTAATTGGTATAGTTTTTTTATATATTACTTTCCAGCACACGAAAAAAGGAATTACTCGAAAAATGTCCAATATTTAAAAATTGACACAAAATCCTGATTTTGACATCCTGTCTTTATGAGATTTATGAAGCATTATGAAAACATTTGCATAATTTGTATTTATCTGGTTCTCCAAAAATGGGATTTTTTTTTGTATCAGATGTTTTATAGAGTTTTTTATACACTCCTGTTTGTTGCAGGAATTTTATTTTTTTCTCCTGTTTTTTCCGCTTCAATCATTATTACTGAAATCGGAGCTTGCGAATCAGGAAACCGCGAATGGGTGGAGGTAATGAATACTTCGGAGGAATCAATTGATTTTACGCAGTGGAAATTTGTAGAGCAGGGATCTGGTCATGGAATAAAAGAAATAGGAAATGATGTTTTTTTACCTCCGAGAGAAAGTGCTGTAATTGTCGATAAAATCGAAGAATTTCTTATCGTTTTTCCCGAGTATACAGGACTTGTATTTGATTCATCATGGGGGAGTCTAAAAAATTCTGGTGAAGAAATAGCGTTAAAAAATGAGAATGGAGAAATTGATCCTGATGAGCAGTTTACATATCCGGCTTGTGAAAACGCTAGAAGTCTATCACGAGTAGGATCCGATCCCCAACTATCTGAGAGTTGGTTTTTGTCTGAATTCCATGGAACTCCTGGAATCATAAATTTAGTAGAATCTATAGAAAATGTGAATTTAAATGAAACAAGCACGATAGAAGAAAGTCTTCAGGAGAACTCTGTAAACGAAGAACTAGATTTTGAAGTGCCAAGTATGAGTTCTAAAGAGGATAATATAACTCAAAATGATGATTTGGAATTGGATGAGACGCAAAACAAAAATGTGGAAAATGATCAGGAAGTTAATGCGGGAAAAGGCGATTTAGAAATGGAATCTTCAAATATTTCGGGACTTCCTTATACGGTTCGTATTACAGAAATCCAATCCCACAAAATCGGAGAAACAGAGGAATGGTTTGAGTTTACTATAGAAGGTAATGGGATTTTTAATCTATCAGAGTGGCAGGTGTCAAACGGAAATAGCGTGAAAAAATCGTTTTTTGAAGAAAAGGATAAACTGATTATTGGATCAGGAGTTATAGATTTATCTACCGAGAACCAAATGATTTTTGAAATTACAGACAAAGCCAGGTTTTATTGGACGAAATCCCCTATCTCACTGGCAAATGGTGGTGGGATGATTCAGATTATGGATCATCAGGATGTGATATTGGATTCGATCCTGTATCCAGATTCAAAATCCGGTACTAGTAGTGGTATCGAGTGGTCAGAAGTATGGAACAGGGATTCTGTAGGTATGTCATTTTATCCTCTGATTTATAAGCAAAATCATCAGACATATCGTCATACTCGTGGCACAGAAAACTATTTATCACCTGTTAAACCGGAGAATATTGAAATCCTGGTTACAGAAATTTCGCCTAATCGATTGTCTGAGACTGGTCATGATTTTATTGAACTATACGTGAAATCAACTGTGGATGATCAAGCCAATCTCAAATACTTAGAAATCAAACACAATGGAACGTCTTTATTTTTGTCAGAAACTGATTGGATAGTAGAGCCTGGGGATTTTATTGTAATCAAGGTTGGGCAGTCTTTTTCTGGATTAATAGAATCGAGCGGATATCATGAAGTATTAACCGACAAAAAAGATAGTATTTCTAGTGGGTCTGGGACCGTCGAAGTTATTTATTATTCTGGGACAAGTTGGGAAACAACTGAGGATTTTGTGTGTTGGCAAAAAACAGAATTAAGTGCAACAGAACAAAAAAGAGTTGATAAAAATATCTTAGAAGGATATTGGAATGGGCAATGTTATGATATTTCTAATATCATAAAAAATGAATCGATCGGAAGAAATATTTCATTTGGGGATAGTCAATCAGCATCTGATTTTTTTCGGCATTTCAATGGATCGGAAGGTCAGATAAATGAATCACAAAATTCACCTCCTAGGGCTATTATTCAGGTGCAGGGTACCGGAAGAATTATGGCAGTGGCTCCTTTTTCTCTTAATCTCACAGGTGAGGATTCTATAGATCCGGATGGAGTACATGATCTAGATCTATTTCAGTGGTTTAAAGATGGGGTGTTGTTTTCTGAAAAACAAAATCCTGAAAGTCATAGGATTCCAATCCCTGGGACCTATAAATATCAATTAAAGGTAACTGATTATTCGGGGGCTAGTAATGATGCTATTTTGACTGTAAATGGGGTTTCTCCCAACAACACTGCAGGGATAATAGCTCCTCAAAAAGAAAAAATAAAACCATGGATAAAAAAGATGTTGGAAAAATCAGAAAAAAAAGAGGTATTTGGTCAGTATTCTTCGACCACAACAGCAGTGTCAGATGATTTTTTTCAGAATTTTTTAGTGAATGTTGATTCGTCGATTTTGGAAGAAATAATTAAAAATAATCGTGTGGTCCCTATGCCAATATCATCATTTGATATTCCTGATTTAGATGATCAGGTGTCTGGGATTTTGTCTGAGCGAAAACAAGCAAATAGTTTATTGGCGTTGAATATGGGGGGGGCAGTTATTTCTGCAAAAGTAAGAAAACGAAAGATACAATTGTCTCCGGAAAAACGGAAGAGGGCTGAGAAAAATATTGGGTTTATTTTTGTGGACTAAGAGCTTGGGAAAAAATAAGTTTTCAAGTTCGCATAGACTTGCATCAGATAGATTTATAAAAAATCGAAAGATATCGGGATATGTTGAGACTTTTTTAGAAATTTAGATGATGTGAAGCTATGATGAAATTGGAAGGTTATTTTTTCCCAAGCCCTAAGGGGTTGTCTGTCGGTCGAAGCTCGTAGAGCGAAGACTGATGAAGTGCCAAAAATTCAATCTCTTATATCGTAATTTTTTTCTATATTTCTCGGATCATTCGCATCAAATCATTTGTTGATAGTTTTGCACTTCCTTCTGTTCCCTCTAACAAACTATCTGCTAGGTCTCGCTTTTTTTTATGTAAATTTACGATTTTTTCTTCAATTGAATCTTTTGTTACCAGTCGATATATTGTTACAGGATTTTTTTGTCCAATTCGATGGGCTCGATCGGACGCTTGATCTTCTACTGCAGGATTCCACCAGGGATCCATATGAATCACATAGTTTGCGGCTGTGAGATTAAGTCCTACGCCTCCGGCTTTTAGACTGATCAAAAACAAGTCCCCTTCTCCGGCCTGAAATGCTGATACTCTTTTTTGGCGTTCTTTTAATGGGGTGCTTCCATCCAGATATTGATATTTTATTCCTTTTTTTTCTACTAATTCTTTTATGAGTTCCAGGTGTCCGACAAACTGACTAAAAACTAATGCTTTATGGCGATTTTCTAACAACTCATCTACTACCGTTGAAAATAAATTTAGTTTAGAACTTTCAATTGTACTTTCTGGCATGATTAATTTGGAATGACAGCAAGCTCTTCTTAGTCTCATTATTTCTGCTAGAATTTTTAAATGAGAAGATCCATCATTATTGTCTTCCATTCCTTCCATTTTTTTTACAGCTTCTTGTCTCAAAACTTCATAAAAAGCCAATTCCTCTTTTGTCATGTCAACTGACAATGTGATTTCTGTTTTTGCTGGTAATTCGTCTAACACATTGCTTTTTTTGCGTCGTAAAATAAATGGTTGAATCAATTTTTTTAATTGTTTTTTGGGTTCTGGAATATTTTTACTTATGGGTAGTGCATATCGTTCGTTAAAACGATCAAGCGACCCCAAAAGTCCCGGATTAATAAAAGAAAACAAATTCCAAAGTTCGCCTAAATGATTTTCCATGGGAGTCCCTGTGGTTATCATTTTGAAATCGCCCTGTAGTTTTAAAGCCGCTTTTGAGCGTTTTGCGTTAGTATTTTTTATAGCTTGGGCTTCATCCAGAACGATCATATTCCATTTTACTTTGGACAATAATTCTAATTCTTGTTGCATTAATCCATAACTACAAATCATTAGATCAAAAGGTTTTAAATTATTAATCATGTCGGATCTGGCATTGCCTCCTAATATCATTGTATTTAGAGAAGGTGCAAAACGATCTGCTTCAATTTCCCAGTTGGCACAAACAGACGCTGGGGCTACGACAAAAATTGGTCCGTTTTTTGCTCTATCTAACATGATTGCCAAAGCCTGAATAGTTTTTCCTAATCCCATGTCGTCAGCAAGACATGCTCCCACTCCCATATGTGCGAGTCGACTGATCCAATTATATCCCTCGATCTGATAGTCTCGTAATTCTGTCTGAAGGGTAGAAGGAACAATCGGTTTTATTTCTCGGGCTTCCTGAATTCGAGTTATATTCTTTTTCCAAGCTGTATCTACTTTTAATTGATCAATATTTTCGGTGAAATCTTCTACTGCCATACTGGCGAGTTGATGAAATTTTAATCCTTCTTTTGTTTTATCTGCAAATGAATTAAATGTTTTTAGCTGATCTCGAAATTTTTGTGTTAGTGCTAAGTATTGACGGTCTCCCAGAGGAATAAATCGTGTTGGGGATGATTCTACCAGGTCCAAAAGTTTTTGCATATCTATCATCAGCGATTTATCTAATTTCAATTTTCCGGAAACCTCAAACCAGTCATTTTCTTGTTTTATTTTCATTGCAAATTTATCAAAAGAAGCCTGGTGTGACACTCGAAATTTTTCTCCTTCCGGCCATTCTATTACAATTTTTTTTCTTAATTCTTCGAGTTCAACTAATACTTGTAGACAATCTTCTGGTACTTCAAATACCCATTCATTTACGGATGATCCAATCATGCTCAATGTTGGACAGGATTTGATTACTTCTGTTTCTGTATTTTTCTCTTGAGTTAATTTTCGCTTGGTCTGTACTTTTTGTCCTTTGATAACCGATATGATGTTTTCACGTCCTACTCCGGGTTTAAAATAAGGGCCTTCTGTAGTAAAAGGTCTTACAAATAATTCCAATTTTAATCCTTCTCCAATAGGAAGAAGGTGTACATAGATACGTTTATCTGCCGTAACTTTTGGAATATTTTGAATCTCTCCTTCGACATCAGAATGAATTGTTACTAAAGAAGAAAGATTTGAAACAGTTTCGATTAATTGTTTTTTAGCTCTTTTGGGTACTGTCAATCCATGTGATCCTATGGTTTTTGCGATCTCTCTGTGAGCCTGACTGATTTCCACTAACTTGTAATGAGTTGGAGTATCTTTGATCAGTTGATATTCTAGACTCGGATCAATTTTATCTGCAAATTTAAGTTCAAATTTTTCGTCCTTTTGTTCCACTAAAATTTCTGGTACGTATTTCACTAGTTCGACGGGAACGTTTTCTGAGTTAGATAAAAATAATAATGGATGCTCCACCATTGCTTGGATTGTTTTTGCTTTGTCAAATTCATAAGAATATCCGCCATAATATCCATAGTGATAGTGATTGATTGTTGCACCAATACTGTGATCTTGAGGTGTCATGGATTCTAATTCTCCATTCATTATTCTTTTTAATGCAATAGGTCGTCCTTTTGTCCATTTTCCATTTTTTCCTAATTTTTGTTCTACTGGGGAAAAGGCCATTTCTCTTCTAGAATTGGTTTCAAAATCAACAAACCAGCATAATCGTGCTGAATTAGAAGATAACGATGGTTTTGTTGCTAGATCTGTTAGCATTTTTAGTGAACGCTCCCAGGCTTCTTTTTTTTCCTCAAAAACAAATATAGGTGTAATTTTTGTTGTTTTTCTGATGCTTTTTTCATGTTTTGGAAATTGATCATCTTTAGAATCGATCTGTTTTAATATGGAAGCCAACTCCATTGAAATCCATTGGTAACCCAAATCTTTGGATTTTTTAAAATTTGAAAGTATCTTTTTTTTGAATATTTCTAGTTTCTCCGGAAATAAATGTGCCATTACATGGGATGCACAAATGATCGAGATAACGTCGTCTTTTTGCATTGTTTGCATTAAATGTAATTTTGCCAGATTTAATTCGTTTTTTTCTACCAAAAGTAAGGCTTCCATACACAAGTAAGCGGGCATAAAATCATTGTTTTGCGAATTACAAATTTCTACGAATTCTGAGATTTTTTTATATTGTTTTATATCTTTGGTTTTAAATAGTGCTAATAGGTAAAATAAGCCAGATAAACTTGAAAAATAGATTTTTCTTTTACCATTTATCTTTTTAAATAATTTTAATGCTAATTCATATTGGGCAATTGCTTGTAAGTTTTCGCCTCGCAAAAAATAAATCCAGGCTAAATTTGATTGTGCTTCAGGTATATTTTCTAAGTCTTGTTTTATGAGTGCTTCTGCTTCATCCAGTTGGCCCTTAAATATTAAAAGATTAGCCATTGAATTCCGAAATTCATGTCCTCCTTGTTCTTGTGTGAAATTTTGATAATTAGTTAGTAATGAAACTTGCGGTTCGATAGAATGTAAATTAATGAATTTTGATATAAAAACATCTGGCAAAAATTTTGCTTGAATTGGTAATGGTAGTTCTTTAAACCATTCTAGACGAAAAGGGTTATCAAAAAGTTTAGATGTATAATCAGATTTTTTATACAGTTCTGGAAAACTATTATAAGCGGTATCAAGAGACTTATAAAACATATCTGTATTTTTTGTGTATAGTCCGATACGGACATCTCGAATACATCTTATTATATTATCCGGGTGCCGACTCCAACTGTATGTATTTATATGGATTACATCTTGAACTACATTCAGATAATCCAGGAAATAATCATTTTTTGAGGCTTCTGTTGTTAATAGTTCGATTATCTCAGATCGAACGTATGCATGTTTTTTATAGTTTTTAGTGGCTAATCCTAATGAAGAAAATTTATCAAAATATTGAGTTAATTTTGGGTTGGTAATAGGAGTATTTTGTTTGCTTAAGATATTGCACCGTTTGACACACTTGGTGATATTTGTAATGCTCATTGGTTCATAGATAATGGAACACAGTTGGAGGATGCGTTTTTCAAAATCTTCTAATTGATAATATTTTGTCATTAATTGAAGACGTTTTGGATCTAATTTCATATCTATTGTTATTGGTTAGTAGCTTTGAGTAGATGCTATAAATAATATTAATTTTGTCAAAAAGTGTTCTATTAAGGATTGTAATGAAATAATATACGTAGATTTGCTGTATTATGGTTGATATTTGCGATAAAGGCGCTTTTCCCGAAGGATCCTTATTGTCGCCATCGTGAAGTGCCAAAAAATAAAATCCTTAGGTTGTGCTGAAGTTATGATTCGTTTAGATTTATGTCAGAGAAATTTATAAAAAATCGAGGCATATTGAAATATAAAGTTTAAATATAATAATTCTTGACAGAATATGAAAAGTGCGATAACAAAGTAGTATGAATGAAAAAATTCAAAATATCCTAAAACTATTGGGTTTTAATCCAACTGAAGTAAAAGTATATCTTGTGTTACTTCAACTTGGAAAAACTACGAGCTCTGTATTGGCTAATCGTCTCAAGATAAATCGTTCAACTGCTCGATATACACTGGAAATTTCATCAAAGGGGTCTGACGCTTATGATGATGCGAAATAATACGGCTCATTTTTGGGTAGAATCGCCTACAAAGTTGTTTCAACTGCTTGAGGAAGAAAATAAAATTTTGAATAATAAGAAGTCCCAACTAGAAAAGATTATGCCGGCTCTCAGTGAAATAGTAAATCCACATAAAGTATTTCCACGAGTCACATTTTTTGAGGGGTTGGAGGGCATCAAGCGTGTATTGGAGGATAGTCTTTCCTCCGAAACAGACATTCTTACCTACAGTGATGTAGCTGGTTACATGAAATATCTACGGAAATACAATGAAGAATATTATGCTCCGAAGAGAAAAAAATTAGGTATATTTGAAAAAATAATAATTCCAGACACAAAACCTGCTCTTGATTATCTGAAAAATTACAAAGCTCTGGATGTTAGCAATTACGTTTTTGTAGATCATAAGCAGTTTCCTCTTTATTCAGAAGTAAACATTTATGACAATAAGGTTTCTTTTGTCACATTTTCTGATGTACAACATATAGGTCTGTTGATTGAGAACTTTGAAATATATGAAACGCAGAAATCTATATTTAAAATGGTTTGGTCTATGGGAAAGCAGTTGGCAACAACACAAACTGACGAATAAATTTTAATAGGTCCAAATAGGTTTTTATGTTTACAATACCTTGATTGATAACTTTTTGTCCTTCTTCTACAGAAGTAAAACCATGTTGCAAAAAATATGCGGAAGAAAAAGATCCTAAGTTAGCACGATACATCCTTACTAATGGGATCAGAACTTTTTGCATATGGATTTTTTGTTTTTTCGTATCCATTTTTCCTAATATAGCCGACTCAATACCCTCTCTATTATTTAGTGGCAAGCTCTGTAAATTTTGAGCGGAATTTTTAGGATCAATAAATATTGTACTATAAGGCTCGATAAAAGAGATGTCTCCTGCAAAATTACGAGCACTATTTCCAAAACTCTGAGAAGAAATTCCTTCTGGAACGATAAAGGGGATATAAACTTCTGTTATTTTTATTTTTCGAGGAGTCTGTGGGCGTATAGATTGGACATCAAATACGCCTTTATTTTTTTTGTTTCCAAATAAGAAATCTCGGAAATTTTCAAAATATAATTTTTTTTCATTTTTAGTATTTTTTATGATGTGAGATAATTGATGTTGTAATCCTAAGAGAACTCGGCAAAGTAAAAATCGACAAATGTCTTCATTTTGTGAATTCCATACGTCATCAACTCCTTTTGTTTGAGCTAATAATTCTACATTTTTTATAACACAAGACAAGGGATCATATCCGAAAGAAGCTTCTCGAATATGACTTATTTTTTGATGAGGATGAGATAGTATCCAGGCTATTTCCTCCGTTGCATAGGCTCGAATATCTTTTGAGTTTTCAGTCATTGCTGAGAGCGCTTCATGTGTTAATCGATCAAAGGCTTTTTGAAATAATGGATGAACGGAAAGTTGGTCACATAATTTTTTATATTGTGAAAACTCATCGCTTTCAGTCAGGTGATTATATCGGGCAATTTTTATTTGATCGAGACCAAAGTAATCCAGGCACTGCTGATAAATATTTGCATCGTGATTTCCAATCTTTTGAATTAAGTTTTCTAGTGTGCGAGAATCAGTTTCGAAAAGACGTCCATTATTTACTTGTATTTTATCACAAACCACCAATGCTAACTCCTTTCTTTGGATGTTCATCCAAAAGAGATAAGTCAACATACTTGCCGGTTTTAATGCCTGTGTTTCGCCTCCAAATACGGATCTAAATTGATCGAAGTTTCGAGAAATGCCGACCGGGAAATAATCACCTTCATCGATAGCTATTTGTTCGATTGGAGAAGTTATTTGATCCTGAAAATCTTCAGGCAGAGATGGATACTTCCATCGTTCAAGCATAGAAGTAAGTTGTCTATTTGCTCCTCTATAAAAAATAGTGGTGCAAATATTCATTTCTGCTTTACATCGTGGTTGAATTGTTTGGATGAGAGATGTGAAAATCTCTGATATATTATTCGTCTCTGATCGGAAGCGATCATGAAGGATCTCTTGTTCGGTCTTTGATTTGGCAGCACTAAAAGCTCGCAAAAAATGATTCCCGGTAAGGATAATGAACTTTCTCTGGAACTGTAAAAACAAAGGTTTCAATAGTGCTTCCACTTCATTTGAGGTCTGTTCCAGTATTTTAATGAAGTGGCTATAAGCAGGTAAAAAAAGATTCTTTTTTTGTGTATTTTGTGTGATTGCTAATAACGAGTTTGCTAGTTCTTTTTTTTCACTACAAACCAAAAAAGCTTCTAAGAAATGAGGCTGTTCATTTTCTTCAATGGAGATCATCACATTTTTTAAATTTTCGAGTTCTGTGTCGGTAGATTGATGTAAGAATTCAAGGAAAAAGATCTGAAATTTTAGTGATATTTGCGTAATATCAATTCCCAATTCTTTTTTGATTGCTTGAATCAGATCAGCATGGTGCATGATTTTTAGATGTCGATGTAAGTCAGTTTTACTACCTCTTAATTTCATTTCCATATCCCCCACGAAATCCGGATAAGAAGTTATATTACAATTGGCATTATTTTCTGTGGCCAGGAAACGCGGAAGTTCTGAAAAATCGGTTCGGTAAGTAACCACCATTGCATCAGAAGCAATGGATCGAAACTTTAAATTTTGAGGGTGATCACAAAACTCATGACCAGAGGCACTATCTAAGATTGGCAGTTTTTCTTGATGATTATATAGAGCGTCTGATAAAATACTATTTTGAGTATGAGCTTTTAAAAGCATCATCTGTATACGAGACTTTGAATATTTCAGATCAACTGATGATGACACAAATTGGATTGGCTTTGTAGGGTGTATTTCCGAACTATTTTTTGAGGTTTCTATTTTTTCAGAATTTCCATTTTGAATGTTATCTAAAATTGATTGTATATCTTTGGAAAGGATTCCAATTAATCCTTCAAAAGAATGATGTGAAACTAAGTCCGATATTCGATGCAGAAATTTATCTTGATAATGTTCATATAAATCTAATTGAAAAATTGGATTTTGAGCATATTTAATAAGAGATTGTCGAATAGAAACGAACATTCGATAAATACTATCCAAATCATTGTTTTGTACGAGATAGTCAATGGTATCAGTCACTTCTGAGGCATAAAAATTAGCTACAAACAGGAGTATGTGCCATTCTGAATTATTGGTGTTAGTCTGTTCTTTTGTGGTTCTTGCGATCAAGAGAGCACTTCTTTTTGGGAGGCGTTCTAATGGAGGTGATGAATCTGGTAATGTAGGGGCTAACACGGAAGTTATTTATTCTATTTTGAGAGAAAAGTCAATGCCTTCGCGAAAATGGTAACTATTAATTGTTACCAGAAAATATAGAAGATAAAGCTGATAAATAAGCGATTTTAAAAAAAGATTGCAAAAAATAAATCACAAAAAAAACAATTTGTGTCAAAATTGTTACCGGAGTTTTTTTCTTGCGTCGATTGTTGTTTTGTAATTTGATGTAAGAAGATTTCCAAAAATACAAACTGCAAAAATTAATAGAGGTTATATTAATTGAGGGTTTGTATTAATTTTCGTTCTTTTACATAACGTTGTTGATGTAATAATAGAGGATGTAATAGATGTATATAGTGCTCAAAAATAGAACCAACCGACAACTGCTTGAGAATAAGTCAACCAAAATATCGTTTGAATCTTTTGGTCTAAATCACATATTATTTTCTGTGATGCAATAAATCGAGGATTCAGAATGTGCAATAGCTATATTTTTTGAAAAAAACTTAAGAAATGCCCAAACTGACAATAGCTAATATTTTTATCAATTGGGAACCAAAAGATTCAAAAATATCGTAAATCAATCAACCAATGGAGAGAATCATGGCCGAAGAAAATACTGATAATCAAGAAACAACTGCTCTTACCACTCCAGGTGCCCCAAAGGTTCAGATTATTCAAGCGGGCAAACCTGCTGATAAAAAATCCGGAGTATTGGCAATTCAGGTGCCTGACATCAATACATTGTCTGCAAAATCAGAATTTCATGGTGGAACGGAAATTGGTCTGGCTCTGGGGCAAGCTGTTGTTCCCGTGGGGTATGGAATATTTAGCGTTCCGGATAAGGTTTTGAAGGGAGTTCAAGATGAAATCATGAATTCTGAAACACTCGCACCAATAGATATAGTGATGATAAAACGACAGCTGATCCGTTTCCAAGAAATGACAGCGGATTTGGTTATGGCTATCTCTGGGGGTGATGATCTGAATCGGCTTTATATGTATCAGGCTGTACAGAATTCTACAAAAATGGCACAGCAGTACTGTGAGGGCATGTTGGCATTTTGCAAGGACATAGGGACGTTTAGACAACAATATGCCTCCCAGGAAGCATTTTTTATGAGTCAAACTCTGAGCAAAGAGTCTGTTCAAATGGAAGTGGATATGGAACTCATAGATGCGCCAATTGAGGCGATGGTAACCCATCTCAATGCCATGACGGCCGGGGAAGGCGGATACCAGATAGTAAGCCTGCTCGCCGCCATAGATGAAGTGAGAAGCATCATAACCAATGATACAGTGTTGAAGCTGTTTGGTGCTTCAAATCCGCGAGCGTTGTTTAATCGGATCGATTTTAAGATTGAGCAGAGCGATCTCATGTTTTATCGTCAGCTGAGTATGTTGGCAGAAATGATAAAACCACGCATGCAACCGGACGGGCGAAATAAAGCCATGAATGGGCAAGATATCGTAACAATGATCAATCTTGCTGAGAATGCACAAAAAGGGCTGGAAAGGATGCAAGAGATGTTGTCCAAGCAGTCCTAAAAGCAGTAGGTGTTTTCTGTTTCGAATACAGCTGACTGCTTCAGTTTTTCTTGATCGGGGCAGTCAGTAATGTATTTTAGGTCTATTTAGTAATTGACTTCATGAAAATCAAGCAAAGGTCTCAATAAAGCAATCAATACTATTATGTTTGCACTTCGACCTAGTGGCACTTTTTCCGAGGATTCCCTGCGATCGTCCTTTTCTGTCAGTCGGAGCTCGTAGAGCGAAGACTGATGAAGTGCCAAAAACTCAATCCTTTGTATCGTGCTGATTATGTATTTCAAAACATAAGGAGTTCTGAGATGGGAAAAATTAGTCAAAAGTTTTGGGAAGAACATTTTCGAACAGAAGAAAGTGTTGAGGCTCAATTTCAGCGATTGGAAGATCGGGTTCGTCAGACTCAAACCAAGTTGGATGATGCACTGAAAAAAATACAAAGTAGGGATTTCACAAGTGGTGCGTATAAATTTCAGACTTGCGACGGCTGTATTTTTTATGATGATAGGGAACGTAATATAGAAGGTAGGTGTTTTGAAAGATGTGGGCAAGAAATTGCCAATAAATTAACATCTCAATTTGCTCAAGTGCAACAAATTGCAGAGAAAGTTGAATTACTGCAAGACAAGGCGGGCAAGTTACTTCTTGATTTTGTTTTCTGGTTTACTGAGTGGTCTAAAGATAACACCATAGGAACCAAAAACCTTGGAGTATTTTGGCCCAATAGAGTTTATCGGGAATCCATACTGACTATCATCCGGCATTGCCCAAACCAACGGACAGCGGCAGCAACTGAGATGGCTACGTGGGATGAAATATCGGGGTTAGATTTTTTGATAGCACAGAAACATCTCGATCAAACTCTTTTGGATGCCATAGGTCTCCAAGCTTTGAAATCTATTGTCTATACTCGAGAAGTTTACCTTTTAGTATTGGAGCATTGTTCAGTTCATCGAGACCTTGCTGTGTCGAATTTGCTCAAAGTCGATATTTCTGCAAGGGCACTTCAAGTAGCTGCTAATCAGGTTCTCCCAGAACAGGCGGATAAACTCATCGATCGGGCTCTAGAAGATATGTATCAAAAGCAAGAAATCTGGGAAACAATTCTTGAGTTATATCCACATCGACGAGTAGATGTTCTAAAAAGAGTCCATGATTTTCGAGATACAGGAGATTTGATGTCAGGGATTTTGGAAATTGCAGGAGGAAGTGTTACTTCAAAAAAAGAGGAGGGAAACGAACAAAATACAGATATTATTCGAAGGGATGATTCACAAACCGATGTAAATCAAATAACAAGATCTCAGCCCACCATCAACAACAACCCTAGTACCAATCGAACCCAAATGCATCAACGACTGTTGAAGTATTATGGGAAATGAACGGTCTGAATGTGTAAAAAGATCAAATGCCCCCTTTATGATTGGAGGGGGTTTTTTAAGTTCTCAACAATATCTATGGTCTGGTATTTCGGTCGTTTCATAAAAAATACATGAACTTCTTATGTAATTATTCAATAATTGACTTCATGAAAATTAAGTAAAGGTCTCAATAAAGCGATCAATACTATCCTGTTTGCACTTCGACCTTGGCACTTTTTCCGAGGACTTCCTGCGGTCGTCCTCGCCTGTCGATCGTAGCTCTTAGAGCGAAGACTGATGAAGCGGCAAAAATTTAATCCCGTAGTTTGACGCAATATTATGCGAAAAAAGATTTCAGTGAGCACTTAGGGATCTAGAAAAAAATAACATCCCCATTTTGATGTCTTTTTGTTCGTGTTCTTCCTCCTTCGCTATACGTCCAGTATGAAATAAGCTTCGGCGGACAGGTCGTTCCTCGAATACGAAGCAAAAATCCTATCAAACCTGGGTATTTTATTTTTTTCCTGGTAGAAGGCTTTATTTTTGAGACTACAAAATGCTGCTTTTATTTTTAAAACAAATAGGTTATGTTTTATTTGTTTTATTCATAATCTCATGAAAACATTCACTCTTCGAGAGACAATCCTGAGCCTAATACATACCATCAAACGGTTCCCGTTGGGAAGTCTTTTTGCTTGTATTGGCACGTGTATTGCGATTTATCTAATTGAGATAGATGTACATCCGGATGCAAAATACTCAATTTTATATAATCTTGTGATAGCCGCGAGTTTTGGGTTTTTATGTTTTACGGCTTTGTCACTGATTGCAGAAGTGCATTGCTGGAAAGGAATCAAAAAGATTGTGTTGATGAGCGGAGGTTTATGTTTTTTGGGTGTTTATTATTGTCTTCTTCCTGAAAATTGGCTCCAGTCAAATGAAGCTGAATTTATTCGAATTATACTCCTTACGATTTCTTTTTTTCTGCTGGTGTTTATTGCGCCATTTCTGTCTCATTTTAGGGGTAATAATATCTTTTGGCAATTTAATAGAAGGTGTATCAGTCGGATTCTTTTTGCTTTTATTTATGGGGGGATCCTTTTTGCAGGGATGGCGATTGCTTATGCTAGTATCGAAAATCTTTTTGATATTGATATTCATGACGAGCTATATCCTGCGACCTGGGCTTTTGTCACGGGAATATGTTGTACGCATTTTGTACTATCCGGTATTCCTTTTGATTTTCAAAAATTAGCGAAGGATTATGATTATCCGAAGAGTATTAAGTTTTTTGCGCAGTATATTGTTATTCCATTGATGACGGTGTATGGGGTGATTTTGTCTGTATATCTGGGGAAAATCCTTGTTACCGGGGTTTGGCCCAAGGGAATGGTTGCTTGGTTAATCCTTCTTTTTTCTGCAGCGGGCATATTGGCGTATATGCTATTGCATCCTCTTCGTAATTTTGAACACCGATGGATTCGATATTTTTCGATTGTTTTTTTTGTGTTGGAGATTCCTTTTGTGGGTATGTTATTTGCCGCTCTTTATATTCGAGTACAAGAATACGGTCTGACAGAACTTCGGTATTATGTATTTATGTTGGGGCTTTGGCTTCTGGGAATGGTGATGTATTTTCTTTTGCAGGTAAAACCTCGATTAAAGGCGTGGCCTATGTCTCTTTTTGTGCTTTTGCTTCTTTCTTCTTTTGGGCCTTGGGGGGCGATACATATGTCAAAAGTGAACCAATTTCATCGTTTGCAATCAGTGCTGGAAGAACACAATCTTCTCATAGATGGGAAGATTCAGAAAGATACCGATCAGGATTTTGATAAGAAAACATTACGTGCCATCAGTGGTGGATTTGATTATTTTGAGGAAGTGCATGGATATAAAGATCTGCAACAATGGTTTGGGCAGGATCTGAAGACCTATGCAAAGTCAAAAGAGGATGAAAGGAGAGATACAAAAAGCATTTCTGATGATCCTTGCTGGAAAGAGGCATGTTTTATTGTCGAGGGTTTGTTAAATGTTGATTATATTGAGCCTTGGGAGTACCACTCCCCTACTATTGGTGATCAAAAATCTAGTTATTATCGAAGTCATTCGCAGACGGTATTGGAGGTTTCCGGATATGATTATTTTTTTGATATTTGGTTAAATCATCCAGTACAAGAGCATGCTGTTGATATTGAAAAGAAAATTCTTTTGGGTGATAATAATTATGTTTTTGGTATCAGTAAAGTTGGGTTAGGGATTGAAATCACAAAGAATGATATATTGGAGATTGTGGATTTAGAGTCCATGATTTCAAATCTGAAAATTTCTTATAAAGGTCGTTCTACATCTGATATTTCTCGAGCACAAATGACGCTTTTTTCTAAGGATCAGAGTCTAAAGTTGGAAATCACTGGGCTTCAAATTGATATAGAAGGAGAAAAAGAGATTATAAGAAATATTGAGTTGAGGGTTTTTGTAAAGAATATAACCGCTATGAGGAATTAAAAAATCATTAATCGAAAAAACTGAAAAAAAACTGAAAAAGATTTGACAATAAAGTTTTGATGCGTAAAAGGTGGTGGGACGGTTTTATGTTTTGTTTTTATTTAATAACCAATATTTATTATGACAGTATCAAAATCTACACATTCCGAATCCCTAGGGGAAAATATTGAAGATGCGTATAGCAATCTTCCCGAAAGAATGGAAGATGTGAAAGAATTGTCGAAGGAGGAACTTTTGGCAGCTTTGCCGGTTATTGTGGGAGCCTTGGATCGAAAGTCGAAACTTATGGCAACTGAACATCCAGCAATAAAGGCTTATTATGCTAAAGTAGATAGTGCTGTAAACGATGATTTCGGATCAGCGATGTTAGCCGTATTGGAAACTACTCATGATATGCAGGATTTGGCACCTTATCGTGAGACTTATATGCGAGCTTTGGAGGAATTGTCCATGGGAAGCTTTACATTAGAAAGGTATATGAAAATGTTGAAAGATATTCCACTTTTGGGGCGATTAATAACAAATGAACGTGTTACAAAAATTACTCGTAATCCTCATGTACAAAGAGTGACGCATCAGATCTCAGACCAAGTGGGAAACCTAACCAATGTTGTGGTGTCTTTGGGAAAAAAGGGAGTTCAAAAAGTTCAGGAAAAAGCAGATAAAAAAGTTCAGGAAAAAGCAGATGAAAAAGGTTTGATGCCAAAGGAAAATTCTGGAAATACATTGGAAAATCCGAGACCAAAAGAAGGAATACAGGAAGAATCCTCAGGTTTGAAAATGCAGAATGCGCAGAAAAATGCTCTTTCGGCTTTTAGAAATCTAAAGGATGTTTTGGATGCGAATGTAGAAATTGCTGAGGAATCAATAAAAGTTACGCAGGAGTTTTTAAATCAGCATCGGAGAGTAGTCTTGGTTAACCAAGAGGCTTCTGCATCATTAAGTGTAGCAATTAGAAATTCTAATGATGAAGGGGAAAAGGCTGTACTCAATAATTTTCAGATGGGAGTTGTGGAAAAAATGAGAAGACTTGCTTTATTTGCTTATTTGATTGATCGAATGTCGGATTTGGAGTTACAGGGATTGCAGCAAGCAAAGATTGATTTTCGGCAGAGGGAGGAAGAAGCTATGTCTGCATTGGTGCTTGCGGCAAAAGAAGGGAGTGTGAGTTCAGTGCATGCTACTGTTTTTGAATCACAAAGATTGGGAGATGATATGCTGACCTTATTGACTCGTCGTGCGACTGAAATAGCGGCTGTAGGGGGGGATCTTGCTGGGAGGCCAGGAGCTGATGCTTTTCAGTTAAGAGATAATATTAAAGCTACTTTGGGGTTAGTTGATGTGTTTTTGGAGGCTAAGAAGAGACGTCTGAAGCAGGATAAGGATCCGAATGCGGAAATTGATGAATCATTTAAGATGTTTAAAGATAATCAAACAATGATTGACGCTATGCTACTTCCTCCGGAAAAATTACTGGATGAAGAGTCAAAACAAACGGAATTATTTTCTCAATCAGAAGAAAAAGAGGAGCAAGGAAATTCTGCTGAAGAAGCTGCTGTTTAATAATCTTTTAAAAGGGGTTTTTGAGTTATTTATAAAAATTTAATCACACTAAAAAATGTCTGAACAAAAACAAGTGGTCCTCCATGAGGATCAGCTTCCTTTTGCGGATGAAAATCCAGATCAGCCGGACTTGGTGTTGGCTCGTTTGGATGATAATCCTGAGTCGCCATTTCAAAATCCCAATCTGACGTTGGCACAAGCATTTGGTATTTTGGATGATATGTTTGATCAGTCATTGGATACTTATGGAATAGAAACGTCACATTGGGTTGTAGGTGACTCATTAAAAGGCGCTCTATCTCCACATATATTGCAGCATTTAACTCAATACTGGTTAAAACAAAGAGGACAGGATGTACCTGAATCAACCATTGAGGTACAGAGATTAGTTTTTGACGTAGCTAGTAGAGTATTAGCTCAAGTGGCTACTTTTTCAGTACATGATTCTGGATATGCAGAATTAAAACTTGGGTATCAAATGCCGGCATCTCCTTTAAATGCAAAGGAAAAAGAGTCAGGTCGAATGGAAAGAATGTTGCAGAAATTACAAGGGATAATAAAACCAAAAGCTGTTACGCTTCAGGATTTGGAGATGATGGTACGATACATGAGGTGTGAGTTAATATTTCGATCGAGGAGAAGTCGACGTCATGATGATGCAGAGAGACAATTGTCACAAAAAAAACGGCCAGAGATTGAGCAGCTTTTGTGGGTGATAAATGAGCAGGATGAAATGGCTCAACAGGCTCTTTTGGCAGAAATCGAAAATATGGATGGGATTATTTATGCGGTTCGAAAACAAGAGTCTGTGTCTCAAACAGTTTTGGGAACATTTCATGATGTCAAACTACAACTTCGTCCCGATCCGTTATCTGAAAATGAACAAATTCAGGCGGTTTTGGATACTTTGCCAAAAGGGAAGATTTTTGGGTCGGATTTATTTATAAATGTTTTAATTCTTATTCGAGTATATGCGGAGGGGATTGGAAAGGTAAAACATCCGGAAAAGGTGTTTAATGCTTGGGTTAGTTCATTGCCAAAAGTAAAGTTAAAAATGGAAATGGAGGTAATGAATGATACAATGGGAATAAATCAGAGTGGTAAGCGGGTAGAATTTAAGAAAGAAGGATTGGCGATTTCCGATACACATTATTGTTCTTTGCATTTGAAGGATGTTAGACAGATAGGTGAGAAAACAATGTTGACTTTAAAATTGTATTGCAAAGGTGGATATGGGGAAAAATTGAAGGAAATTAGTTTTCCTTTTAATCTTGAATTACTAACTGCATTAGATCAAACTCTGGTACAGGAGAATGCTAAAATCTATTATTCATATAATCATGGGATTGGTGGTGTTTTTGAGGGAGATGAAACCTGGAATCTTTTTCAGGAATATGCTACGGATGAAGAACGTGAAATTCTAGACCGTTTTATGTATCTGCAACGGCAGATCATGACGAAACCTCCGGAAGTAGATCAATTACGGTCTGCAATTTTTGAAGTACATACGAGAAAAGAAAAGATTCAATCGGAACAACGAAATTTTGAGTTAGTTCGAGAATATTGGAGGATGTTTGATCGAAATTTCCAGTTGATTGTTGATATGGGAAGAAATAGCGAAAAAGAACAAATGGAGGAGGTTGCTAGCATTTTGGATATAGCGTTTTCAAAAGGGGATCTCAAGAAACGATCGACCCAAGAGGCTAAAGAACAAGTAGATAAAGATCTGAAGCACTTGCAGGACGTTATAAATTTAATCCAACATGAACAGGGAAATGCAAAACGTCTTCCTCAAGTTTATAAAACGATGCACCAATTAGCTAATTTTATAGATAAATATGGTTCTGAAAAAACGGAAAAACCTCAAGTGGTACGTCTAATGGCAAGAATAAATCAAAACATGGATATGGAAAGAATAGATGATAACATTTTAAATAGTATTGTTGAAGAAGACCAGGTAGAGTTGGTGGATATTCAGCAAGGTATTGAAGCAGAACAAAGTAGATTTAGAGAATTTCAGCAGGAGTTTTTAGCTCAAAGAGATCTTTTTGATGATGTACAGACAAGCGCTGATGAGAGAGAAATGAAGGGGATTTTTGTTCCTTCATTTGGATTTTTGGAGCGTACATTAAAAGTAGAAAATCATCGGTTGAGTGCTGATGGAGAAAAGTCTTGTCAGGGACATTTGCAACAGATTCGGGATTTGCAGTCAGAAATCCAGGCTCAGAAAAAGAATCATGATGAATTACAAGAAGCTTATTCTCCACAGTTGGAACGATTAGAGGATATTCGGTCAGCTATTTTTGATAATGAAAATACCGATATAGTGCAGCCGGCATGTACATTTTTTGATGATGTTTTTGGTCGAGAGAGACCACGAGTTCAGGATGAAGAAATGACAACGGGAAAGGAGTGTATTGAAAGACTTGAAGAGCTTTTTGAATTAATTGATCAACAGAAGGTTTGGTATGATCAACTCTTTAGTGAATGGAAAGGTATTGATCAATTAGTAGAAGTTGAACGAGGAAAAGTTGATGAATTTCAAACTATTGTTAGACCAGTGGTTGATACAGTGGAGGATTATTTACTTCGAAATGGTAAAAAACGGGTAAGTGAATTAGGGTTATCTAAAGCTCAAGATGCAATGAGAATTATGCGGGATTTTTCTCAAATTGTCAAAGTTGAGTCAGCATATCATGCAGAAGTGAGAAAACGAATAGTTGCTGCAAGGCAAGAATTTGATTCAAAAAAACATGAATCAGGTTTGATAGAAGGGTTTACACGATTGGAGTCTTTATTGGAAAAAGGGCAGGGTCGAATATCTAAACAAATGAGGGATGATATCTTTTGGGGAATTGATAAAGTACTTCATCGGAAATCCTCCACAGAAGTGGCTACAGAAAATGGAGGGTTTGTTATAGAAATTAAAGATCAAAGGCAGGTGTTGGACGTAGTACAAAATCAAAGTAAATTGAAAGCAGCTGCAGTAACACCTGAATCATTTGAAGATCATGGGAAAGGGATGGAGAATTTTCCGGTACCGGACTTTGTGTCGGGACAGTATCTTTTGTTTCCACGAGCAATTGGAGAAACTGTTAATCAATGTTGGAAAGTCCAGGAAAAAGTAGTTAGAGAAATGCCAAGACAAGTTGGAGAAATCGAGGGAGTTTATGTAATACCGGATATTCATTTGCTTTTGTATCTAATAATGCAATATAAGAAAGATATTTTGCAAAAATCAAGAGGACGAACTGTGCGGTTGAGGTCTTCAACAATGGTGCCAAAAAAGAAAGTCTATCAAGGTGATGATCCAATTGTGGGAGAGATGTATGAGGTGGTATTGGTAGGTCGGGATTATGATGATATTGATCCTGAAGGTGAGTTGGAATATGGTGAAATCGATATCAGTTCTGGAGATCAGGAGGATACACAGCAAATGTGGGGGGGGGTGCTGGAAAAGGAAGTGTTATATTAGAAGTGTTTCGGGAGGAGAAAAGTAGTGAAAAAGTCTCGAAGTAATCTATGAGGAACAGGAGCAATTCTGGTGTAAAATTTGGTTGAAATCAAAATTGGGGTCAGTAATTGAAAAACGAGCAAAGAAAGAACTGAAAAAACTTGGCTATTGGGATCGTCAGGAAGCGAAAGAACAAGCGGAGCATGAGGAGATGGAATGTTTGATTATAAATAAAGATGAAAAAAATGGTTGGGAAGGCGGTTTGGTCGAGAGCATTTAAAATTAGTTGTTATTTAAAATAAATTTGACAAATAAGTCTGTATTCGTATATATTAATAATGTATGCCTGTCGGTTTTTGAAAAAAAATGCCGAAGGTCGCTAAGTATTTGCCTCGTTCTTACACATTTCGGAAAATGGGAGAGTGATCATGTCTTGTTGTTATAGTGAAAGTTGTAAGAACAATAGCCTAACGGCGAAAGATTGAAATCTAAGATTTCAGCAATGCTAATCTATTAGTACAACTCCTTAGTAGTTGCAATACTGCTGCATTTACAGGGTTTACGAAGAAGATTGAAATTCCGATATACAAATAAAAATGATCGTTATTTTTTGATCGATCTAAAGTAGCATGTATCCATTTGGGATAATGTGTTTTTTTATTTTAACATTCAATAATTTTTCATAGAACCAACTTTGTCTTGACAGGAATACTTATTTTGCTAGAAAATGGGAGAAAAACAGTGAGGTCTTAATATTAGACCTTCACACTTATTTATATTTTTTAATTTTTTTAAAATGAAAAGAGTAGAAATCGGCGGTCGGAGTAAAACTGTAGGAGAGCAGGTAGCAGATTCTTTATTAGGAGTAGCTACTGAACTTACACGAGGAGGAGAAAATCTAGGCGTTGGAGTTGCTCGTTTTGGTGGGCGATTAGGTCGAGGGATTGATGGATTGACACGCAGAGGAGCAGAGACGCTTGCAAGTGCAAAAGAGGCAGCAAATGATGTTTTGGAGCTAGCTAGAATAAAAACAAAGCAAGTTGAGACTGCTATTTATGATGGATTATCTGGATTGCAAAGTCTGGGAGAGGGGAAATTAAATGTGCTGGCAGCAAACGCACCAGAAGGGACTGATGGGGATGTCGTACAACGAGCTTTGGCAGGAAGCATACATATGCTAGTAGGACATGTCGATCATGTAGTATCAGGACAAGCTGGAGATATTCAAGCCGTTCGTGCTGAGGATAGTCTTTTTTTGGCAGAAGGTAGTTTGACGCAACGAGTTTATTTGCATCTGAGAGAAATGGGATATCCGGAATTTAAGGCCAAACTTTTGGTAGTGGATTTACTTGAAAATGAGCCAGTGGGATTAGCTACGATGCGTCGAGAATCCATAGGAGAAAGAGCAAAAGGAATTGCAAGGCGAGCACTGGATGGATTGGATGCAGATGAACAAGTGCCTTATAGAACTGCGTTTTTGGATACATTGAGAATGAGAAGTGATGATCCTCAGGCAGTATCGCTTATAGAAATGGTAGAAAAATTGCCAAATGAAGACTCAGGAAAAGAAAATGTGTCTCGACGTTTACTTTTTGAAGATAGTTTGATGATCTTGTTGGAGCGATTTGGTGTGCCGGAAGGGCAGATAAAAGATGTAGCCGATGAAATGGTTCAAAAGGTTGGAGAAATGGCAGATAATGTTTCTCCAAAGGCTGTGGAAGGGGCTATTTATGGGATACTGATGATGAAAATTGGGAGTATCACTACGGCGATTGGGGTTGGAGCTTTAGCTGCTATGATTTATCCGCATGTGAAGTCGTATTTGAAGAACCGGGGAAATGGGGAAGATTGATTATAGATAATGTTTTATTGCTTTTATGAGAGAAATCTCAATAATATGTTGGGATTTTTTCATATTGCGTATCTTATTTTCTGCCAGAATCCTAAGGCTTCATGTCTTTGTGGAATTCTATGGAGCCAGTAAATTTATACAAAAAAAAGCCCCGTATCGTCCGGATAAAAATGGACAATATGAGGCTGACAATGGCTCATCCGCGAGAAATATGAGTTGTCTGTGGGATAAGCACGGTTGATGATTGGTTATTGGGGGGTGGAAAGATCACCGAAGCGAAGTCCGGCCATAGGGCCTTCTCCGTCAGCGGGGAGGTTGATCTTTCTTTGGTTGTAAATGCCCCAAGCTTCTGGTACCAAGGGATACTGGAGATAAAAAACGGCTGCTGGATCTTGTTGCCAAAAAGTTTCAACATCTTCTGGATCAGTTCCCAGATCTTGCTTCACTCGGGCACCGGCACCGATTTCTACCTTGGGACTAACAGGAGAACCGCCTTTGGATGATTGCGATTCACTGAAAATATCTCTTTTACCTTTATCGACCCAAGGAATCTGATAAGAGGATGGTTTCGGTTTTTTTGAAAGGAACATGGCGATGCCGATGTTGTAGGTTCTTATCGGATTGTTTGGGGCTGGTTCCAATTGAGAGGCGATTCCGCGTTTTTCATCGTTGGTGAAGATGAATTGTCGGATAACGCTTCCGGGTTCGGGGACAAAACCGTCAAGCCAGAAGCTGAGCTTTTGTCCATTTTCTCCACGACTGTTTGTGGAGATATAGTTTTGGGGAACCCAAATATGTCCACATTCGTGACAAAAATTTTTGGTTCGGAAAGGAGTATCATGTTCAGGACAGTTTTCTCGATATTGCCTAAGTCCCCATCCCTTGCTCCATTTAACAGTTAGAGCGTTGATGCCTTGCATGCTTACAATTGCTGCTACGTGATATTTGTGAGATTCCTGTGGCGTGAAGTCCAGCCAAAAGTCGTGTCCAATTATGGCCGGAATGAAAAAGTTCCCCACATTGTGTCCCTCATGACGCCATTCATCCGGACATCCGGCATGTTCGTCAACATTGAGGGCGATGCGGGGGTTGGTTGGTATGAGCTTTTGGGCTACTTCTTTACGGCCTTCGAATCGTTGATTTCGTTGTGGAGACATGTGAAGTCGGCAGATTAGGCCGTTTACAGTCATGGTGGCTGATTGGCGATTTGATAGTGTAGCAAAAGGATCATGGCCCATCGGTTTATTCTCCATCATTGAGAAAAAAAGAGTGGCCCGCCTGAGGCGGGCCGATGAGTGGAGGGGGGCTGGCTGCCCCCCCGGGGGTTGTGGGGGAACTGGTGGGTGAGTGGGGGGGGGG
>CAZQFO010000009.1:13096-25270 GCA_964592695.1 uncultured Candidatus Peribacteria bacterium | reverse complement strand
GGCGGGAAATATAAAACAATCCGATACAAAGGAATCATCTCTGAAAAATGTGGAGTGGAGGTTACGACCTCCATCATTCGTCGTGAACGAATGGGGCATATAAAACTAGCCGTTCCAGTAACACATAGTTGGTTTTTGCGTTCAACACCTTCTCGGGTGGGGCTTTTGTTGGATTTGCCTGTAAAGCAACTCGAGCAAGTAGTTTACTTCGCATCATACGTGATTGTAGATGTAGATGAAAAAGCTCGTGAAGAGAATTTAGCGGAGCTTGATGCTGAGTACAAAAAAATGTTGGACGACAAAAAACAAGAAAATGCAGCTAGTCTAAAGGCTGCTAAGGGGGCTGTAAAAAATGGTGATATGGATGAATTAGCTCTCGTTGCATTGGAGCAGGAACTGGTTGATGCCTATGATTCACTAGGCGATAGTTATAAAATCGCAAAAGATGAGCTTGAAGGATTAGCAGTAGGAAAAGTGATTACAGAAACGGACTATAGAAATATTTCAATGAAATTTGGGCATGTTTTTCGTGCCGGAATTGGAGCAGATGCTATTCGAGAGATTATTCAAAAAATTGATCTAAAAGCTTACATAAAGAATATGAAAGCCTGGATAAAAAAATCGACAGGGCAGAAACAAAAGAAATTTGTTAAGCGTTTAAAGTTAGCGGCTTCACTCCTAAATAGTAAAATCCGTCCAGAATGGATGGTGCTTACGGTTATTCCGGTTATCCCTCCGGAACTTCGACCGATGGTTCAGCTGGATGGAGGACGATTTGCTACCTCTGATCTAAATGATCTTTATCGTCGAGTAATCAATAGAAATATGCGATTAAAGAAATTGATACAATTGGGGGCTCCTGAGATTATCTGTCGAAATGAGAAACGAATGCTTCAAGAGGCGGTAGATATTTTGATATCTAACACCGTGAGAAATTCTCGAGCCGGGATGAACTATGTCCAAAAGAGAAAGCTAAGATCTCTTTCTGATATGCTAAAAGGGAAACAAGGACGTTTTCGTCAAAACCTTCTAGGGAAGCGAGTGGATTATTCAGGTAGGTCTGTGATTGTGGTAGGTCCAGAACTCAAACTTGATGAGTGCGGACTCCCAAAAACAATGGCATTAGAACTGTTTAAACCATTTATAATCTCCAAATTGATTCTGTTTGATATGGCTCACAATGTGAAAAGTGCGGAAAAGATTATTCGAGCCAAAGAAAAAATTGTGTGGGATCTTTTGGACGAAGTTATCGAAAATAAATATGTACTTCTAAATCGTGCCCCTACTTTGCACCGATTGGGAATCCAAGCATTCCAGCCAAGATTGATTGATGGGAAAGCTATTCAGCTTCATCCATTGGTTTGTGCTGCTTATAATGCGGATTTTGATGGGGATCAGATGGCCGTTCATTTGCCACTTTCTGATAAAGCTCAAGCTGAAGCTCAAAGTATTATGGTCTCATCAAAAAACTTATTAAAACCTTCCTCAGGGGAGCCAATTAGTACTCCTACCCAGGATATGGTTTTGGGGTGTTACTTTTTAACTCAAATTTTTGATGGGAAAAAAGGAGAAGGCGTACTTTTCGCTTCAAAAAAAGAGGCAATTTTGGGGTATGAAACCGATCATGTACACCTGCAGGCAAAAATTAAATTAAAGATTGATGATGAAATAATTGAAACTACGGTTGGACGGATTATTTTTAATCAAATGTTACCGGATAATTATGGTTTTAGAAATCATTCATTTGGTAAAAATCCATTAAAAGATCTGATTTCTGACATATATGACCAGTATGGAGGTGAGATTGCCAAAGATTTGGTTGATAACATCAAAACAACAGGTTTCCGATATGCTACAAAATCTGGAATTTCTATTTCAGCATTTGATTTACATGAACCGGAATCAAAGAAATTATTAGTAGAAAAAGCCAACTCTATCGTTGCGACTATTAATTCGCAATTTTGGTTCGGTCTTATTACGGATGAAGAAAGATATAATCATACCATTAAGATTTGGTCAAAAGTTAAAGCTGACATAACAACGGAAATGATTAAACAGTATACAGAAGAGAATGATATTTATTATCAGGTTGATTCCGGTGCGAGAGGAAACTGGGGACAGATTACACAATTAGCCGGTATGAAAGGATTAGTGGCTAGCCCATCAGGGAAAACGATTGAACTACCTATTCGATCCAATTTATTGGAAGGATTTACCATCCTGGAATACTTCATCGCTACTCACGGAGGACGAAAAGGAAAATCAGATACAGCACTCAAAACTGCAGAAGCCGGATACTTGACCAGACGATTGGTTGATTCTGTTCAGGACGTAGTAGTACATGAAAATGACTGCGGAACGGAAAAAGAAAAAATTATTTCTCATAAAAATTCTGAAGAATTGCATATGTCTTTTGAACCAAGAATATTAGGGCGAGTAACTTCTAGGGATATCAAAGTTAAATCAAAAGTTGTTATTGCAAAAGGAACACTTATCACAAAGAAGGTAATAAAAATAATTCAAGAGTACCAACTAGATGAAATCCCAGTAAGGTCTGTTATGTTTTGTGAAACTTTGGGAGGGGTATGTCAGAGTTGTTACGGATATGATTTGGGAAATAGTCGAAAAGTAAAAATCGGAACACCGGTAGGAATTGTAGCCGCTCAATCTATAGGAGAACCCGGAACACAATTGACCATGAGAACGTTTCACATGGGAGGAGTTGCTACCGAAGGCGCCTCAATTACTCAGGGGTTGACTAGAGTGGATGAACTCTTTGAAGCTCGGTCACCAAAGACTCCGGCAATTTTATCCGAAATTAGCGGAGTAGTATCTATAAAGAAAGGAAAAAATGATATTAAAGTTGTTATTGAAGCAGAAAAACCGGAGAACGACGATTATCATTTAGGATTAGATATTGAGCCTGCTGTAAAGGTGGGGGCTGAAATTAAGGAAAAACAGGTTATTGCCAGGTCAACAGAGGACAAGGCTGTTATCCGTGCCCGATGTGCAGGAAAAGTGAAAGAAATTACACCCGGGAAGATTACTATTTTGCAAAGTGAAGCTCTCAAAAAAGCTTACGTAGTACCTCTTCGAGCTACTTTAAAAGTAAAGGATGGGAAACATATTCAAAAAGGAACACCGCTTACAATGGGGCATTTGGACCTTCGTGAGCTAATGGATTTGACGACTATCGAACATGTTCAAGAGTATATATTACATGAAGTTCAGGAAATTTACAGTTCGCAAGGGCAGAGTATAAGTGAGAAACATATTGAAATAATAGTGAAGCAAATGGCTTCGAAGGTGCGAATATTAGATGGAGGCGATTCCAAATTTTTAGCTGGAGACATAAAAGATGTTACATTGGTATCAAAAACAAATGATAAGCTAAAAGCGTCTGGTAAAAAAGAAGTTATTACTGAACGATTACTTTTAGGATTAACTAGAATTGCACTTTGGACTGAGTCCTGGTTGTCTTCCGCATCTTTTCAGGAGACGATCAGAGTATTGGTGGAGGCATCAACTACTAGAAAAATAGACACGTTGGACGGACTCAAAGAAAATGTTATTATTGGAAGACTTATACCGGTAGGGGATCATTATAGAAAAATTCATCGGATCACTCCAGAAAATGATGAGTCAAATGCAGAAGACTCCGCTTCAGAATTGCCTCCTAAAGCAGAGAGTATTTCAGAAGCGCTGGGAGAAGAATTAGCTGCCTAACAGTATATTTTATTATTTAATTATTATATTCATGCCAACAATCAATCAACTTGTTCGAAAATCTAGAAAAAAGAAAGATGTCAAGTCAAAATCTCCGGCTTTACAATCAACATTTAATTCGTTAAAAAGAGAAAGTTATGCGAAGGCGTCTCCACAAAAAAGAGGTGTCTGTATAAAAGTAACAACCATGACCCCAAAAAAGCCAAACTCTGCGATCCGAAAAATTGCCAGAGTTAGACTAACAAATGGATATGAGGTGAACGCTTATATTATGGGAGAAGGGCATAATCTACAAGAACACTCGGTTGTTTTAGTTCGAGGAGGAAGAGTAAAAGACCTTATTGGTGTTCGTTATCACGTTGTCCGAGGAAATCTGGATACACAAGGTGTGGGAGAAAGAAGACAAGGAAGATCTAGGTATGGGACGAAGAAACCAAAGAAATAGATATTGGATAGAGAAGAAAAAACCACCCGACACATCGAATGGTTTTTAAAATATATTTCTTAACCCATAAAACCGAAATTATTTTTTGTGAAAGAATAAGTCTCCTTTTAGTTGTTCTAGCATTGGACCGATTTTTGGATCATTTGTAACTTCTTTTCTAGTAGTTTCTTCTGAATCACTTACTTCTTCTGAATTTTCATCAGCGTCAGTCGGCTCAGTATCCTCTATAATCGGTTGAGGTCCTTCATTATTAGCGTCTTCCTCAGTAGTTTCTTCTGCTACCGGAATTTCAGTATCTTCTGAGGATTTATTAGACTCATTGTTTGTAGATACTTCTTCTGCAACAGGTTCTGTAGCTTCTGGTTCATCAGTTGGTTCTGCAGAAGATTCACGTTCTTCAGTAGATTCAGGTGCTACATCTTCTGTAGTCTCTGTCACTGGTTCAACTTCAGTAGTTTCTTCAGTGGTTTCAGCTACAGGCGCTGTTTCTGTTTCCATCTCTTCAGATACTTCCTCGATAGAGGCCTCAGTTGCTTCTTCAGTTGTAGCAGGATCTGCTATATCTATTAATTCTACTTCCAATGGAAGCACAGAATTTTCTTTGATTTCATTCAGAGTATCTCCGTTTTCTTCAATTTTAGTAGCAATTTCATCAGAAATATTTAGAAGTTCTTCAGATAATTTTTCTATCTGATCTTCAATAACTTCATTATTTGGAATTTCACTTTTAATCTCGTTTGTTTGCTGTGAAATATTATTAGAAATTTCTTCAGCGACAACATCAAGTTTGTCATCAATAGAACTAACCTTTTCATTGATTGATTTGGAACTTTGTTCTACATTTTCGATTTTTTCTGCACTTGAATGAAATCCATCTTTGATTTCTTGTACTTCAGGAAGATTGTTTAGATAAAACATAACACCTCCTCCGACAATTGCTCCGATAATAAAAGTGTAAAAGTACCCTTTTGGGGATGGTTTAGTAATCGGATTGGTAGCTGTTTTTTTAGCTGTTTTCTTTTTTGCTGGCATTTTATAAAAGGTTAAAAATTAATAAATCTAGATATTATATCACGTTTAAATATTAAAATCAAGCAAAAAAATATTGAATTGCTTGGTTAATAGCAAAAAGTGAGTTAAATAAGTTCAAAATTTAAAAATAAATTTGTTTCATGGAAATAAAAGACATTCTTGCTCAAATAAAAAAACTGGATGTGGTCACAAATCGAAATGTAACTGAGGTTTTTTCGGGAAACTATAAGTCTTCATTTAAAGGACGTGGAATGGAAATAGCAGATGTTCGTGAATATGCAGAAGGCGATGACGTTCGTCATATTGATTGGATGGTAACAGCTCGTCAAGGAAAACCATTTGTAAAATTGTATCAAGAAACGAGGGAGTTAACCACGATGGTGATGGTGGATTTGTCTGCTTCAATGAATTTTACTTCCGTAGGAAAAACTAAAAAGGAAGTAGCACTTGAGTTAGTAGCAGTACTTCTTTTTTCCGCTTTAAAATCAAATGGGAAATTTGGAGCTATCCTATTTACTGATAAAGTCGAGCAATACATCTCTCCCAAAAAAGGAAAAGCACACTTGCTTAGAATTTTTCGTGAAATTATCGTTGGGTACAAAAATAATCAATATAAAAAAAGCAGACCAGAGGAATCATTAAATTTTTTAAATACAATTGTTCGAAAGCAGTCGGTGTGTTTTTTTCTAGGAGATGAAATGACTGAAACAATGGTATCTCCATTAAAAATTGCAAATAGAAGACATGATTTCGTTTTTTGCAATGTGTACGATAAATTTGAACGAGGGATTGTGAATTCAGATTTTTTGGAAATAGAAGATCCTGAATCAGGGGCATTAATGACCATAGATCTTTCTAATCAAAAGACAAAAGCACAGTTCGAACGACTCCGTGCTGAAAAACTAGAGCAAATGAAAAGCGTCACGAAAAATCACGGAATTGAAATGTTAGATGTTTCGACTGAGGATAATATCTATCGAGAATTGCTTTTATTCTTTAAAAAAAGACAAAGTCGATTTTAATATTTCAGTCATTTTTTGATTTTTTATATAATGCAAGACATACATCCCATTAAACCTATCATAGAGACTCCTGTATTTACAGAATTTCAGGTTTTGTTTTTTTGGGGAGTTCTTGCATTGGTATTGGGAGGGGGTTCTTTTTTTATCGGACTGCAGATAAGAAAAAAATATAGAGATTATATTTCTACAAAAAAAATAATTGAACCGGATAAACCAAGGGAAAGAGATCATAAAAAAGAAGCACTTGATCAGTTAAAGAAAATTAAACCTATGATTGATCAACAGGCATTTAAGGAGTTTTATCTGGCGGTTACTGAGGTGGTAAAAGATTATCTAACATATAAATATCAGGTCACGATCGTGAAGATGACGACAAAGGAAATTAAAAAGCTGAAACCAATTCCCAAAACACTGAAAGTACAACTACAAGATTTTTTATCACGCGTGGATGAAGCAAAATTTGCTAAAGCTCATCAAAGAGAGGAGGTTGCTTTATTTGTATTAGAGCTGGCAAAGAGTTTAATTAGATAACATTTATAAATAAATCAAATGCATTTCGCCAATCCTGAATATTTAGTACTTCTAATTTTTATCCCAATTTATCTGGGATGGAAATGGTATCGACGTAAAAATCGTGAGGCGATACAAATCTCTGTATTCGAAGATTTAAAAAAAGCACAGGGATGGAGTTTTTGGAGATATTCATCTTTTTTAAAATCTGTTTTAATTGTTGTATACATTGCATTAGTGACAGTGGCTATTGCACGTCCTCAGGGAGAGCATGAAAAACAAAAAATATCAAAAGAGGGGATCGATGTGATTGTGGCACTTGATGTATCAGAGTCAATGTTAGCAGAGGACCTAAAACCCAATCGAATTGAAGCTGCTAAAGAGCAAATTAAGAAGTTTGTTTCAGGACTAAAAACAGATAGAGCCGGGATTATAGTTTTTGCAGGACAGGCATTTACACAGAGTCCGCTTTCCTTTGATTACAATATCCTGACAGAGTATCTGGATCAGATTTCCACAGACAGTGTAAATCAACGTGTTCGAGGATTGGGCGGTACCGCTATCGGAGATGCAATTTTGGCAGCGATTAATCGGTTTCGAGATTCAGAAGATCGATCCAAAGTTTTGATATTGCTCACAGACGGAGATGCAAACACTGGAGCAGATCCCAAAATAGCAGCTGCAATGGCTAGAAAAAAAGGAATTAAATTATATACGATTGGAATAGGAAAAGAAGGAGGTGCTCCTCTGCCGATTTCTAATATGTTTGGGCAGAAACAGTATGCACGAAATCGTGATGGAAGCATTATGATGGCAACATTTAATGAAGCGGCATTGAAAAAAGTAGCAGAAATCGGAAATGGGCGATATTTCCGAGCATCTGATGATAATTCATTTGCACGGATCTTTGAAGACATTGCAAGAATGGAACAGAAGGATATTGAGATTGAGACGGTAGTAGAGTATACCGAAAATTTTATGCCATTTTTGTATGCGGCATTTGGAGCGATGGTGATGTATTTGGTTTTAGTGGGAGCTAAGCCACTGAAGAGTTAAAGCCTTGAAACAAAATAAGCTCCCAATCTAACGGTTTTTAAATTCCAACTCTTCCGCCTTCGTTATACTTCCAGTTTGCGATAGGCTTCGGCGAACAGGTCGTCAGAAAAACCTCGATATATTCTAATCTCGAATTTGTAATAAAAAATTCAGTCATATTAGAATATTATTTTGCTACAAAGACTTATTTTAATTATTAAATCCAGTACAGTTCGCATCCTATAAATTCAAAGATTGATTCCACTTTATATCACTTTTTTTAGATGAAATTTCCTGAGAAGATATGAGGTTGGAATTTTTCAGTTTCGTTAAACAATATTTAAAGTTATGAGTTGCGGAGAGAGCGATATAGATAACTCTCTCCTTTTGTTTGTCCTGTCGATGGATAAATTAGTCGAGAATGGAAAAAATCGAATATGGCCCATTCTGTTGAGGAAAGTTGCCATCATGTTGCCATGCGGCTGTGAGCATAAAACATAAGCAGAAGAATAGCACTGCCAAAAAGCTTAGCTCACTACTTTTGTATCCACAGCATTGAGGGATCATTAAGTCCTCCGAGTGTTGTCGTTCATTGAATGAGAGATAACTTATTATCTGACAATTCACAAACCGATATTTTTAGCAGACAGGACAATTGTTCTTTCTTTGCGACGATAAACACTAGATTAGGTTTATGATCATGACAAAAAAAGAGCAAATCAATATCTGCTAAGATTGATATGTAAAAGAACTGTGCAATGATAATTTAAACGCAAAAAAAGTCAATTAAAAAGAATTCTTTTCATTTGAACCTTCATCTTTTTTTTGCAGAATAAGAATTCAATTTTGAATAAATGAAAAAATATGATGATTGGAATGAGGTGAAGAAAACAGTAGAAGGACTTAAGGCTCTTTATTTTCACGAGAGGGAAATTTTTTATGCAAAGATTGGAGAGAATATTGGATTTGAACAATCAGGGAAAGGTGATAATTATGAACGTCCAGTCCTTATTGTAAAGAAGTTTAATAATCGTATTTTCTTTGGTGTTCCATTATCAACAACAAATAAAACAGGAATATTTTATTATTCGTTTGAATTTATAAAAAGAAAGAAAAGTGTTGCTATCCTATCTCAGCTTAAATTAATTGATGCCAAAAGGTTAGATCGAAAAATTGGAGTTATGTCAAAGTCGGATTTTAAGAACATAAAAAAAATTATCAGCGAATTTTTTCACTGATAATTTGCTGTGTACATTTTCGGAAGACAGAAGTCTTCCGGGGTTCCGAAGAACATTTGTACTTACATTATATTTGCCAACATTAAAAAAGTCAAACTTATCAACTTATCTAAAACAATTTTAATCATTACTCATTAAATAATCATGAAATCACACGTTCATCTATTCCAAAATGCAAAAGGTCTCGGAAAAGATCTCCTCGGAGGAAAAGGGGCTAATTTAGCAGAAATGACATTAATGGGAATTCCAGTACCTTCAGGATTTACTATTACTACCGAAGCCTGTCGTCAGTATTTAGCTCGGAATAAATCTTTTCCAGAATCCATGTGGAAAGACGTGTTGTCCAGCGTAAAAACACTAGAAAAAGACACGAAAAAAAAGTTTGGAGGAGTATCAAATCCACTTTTGGTTTCTGTGCGTTCTGGTGCTGCAGTATCTATGCCAGGAATGATGGATACAATTCTGAATCTCGGTCTCAATGATGAGACTGTAAAGGGATTAGCCAAAAAATCAAATAATGAAATCTTTGCCTACGATTCATATCGTAGATTTATTCAAATGTTTGGAAATGTCGTGATGGGAATCGATCATCATCACTTCGAATCTATCATTTCCAACATAAAAAAATTGGCAGGAAAAAAAGAAGATACTGATCTGAGTTCAAGTGATTGGAAAGAAGTAGTAAAAAGGTACCAGAAAATGATCGAAATAGAGAGAGGAACCTGTTTTCCTCAAGATCCATTAAAACAATTAGAACGAGCAATTCGTGCGGTGTTTGATTCATGGCTCATTCCTCGAGCTATTACATATCGTCGGATACATCGTATTTCGGAGGATCTGGGGACAGCTGTAAATATTCAGGCAATGGTGTTTGGAAATCTCGGGAAGACCTCAGGAACTGGGGTAGCTTTTACTCGAAATCCTAGTACAGGGGAAAAGAAATTATACGGTGAGTTTCTTGTAAATGCTCAGGGGGAGGATGTGGTGGCTGGAATTCGAACGCCTCAGGATATATCAGAATTAGAAAAAATCTTTCCTAAGATTTATACCCAACTAGAAAAAACGGCTCAAAAACTAGAGACACATTTTCGAGATGTACAGGATTTGGAATTCACTATCGAAGAAGAAGTTTTGTATCTCTTACAAACACGAAATGGAAAGAGATCTGCCCCTGCAGCTCTAAAAACAGCAGTAAATATGGTGGATGAAAAACTTATTACTCGCAAGGAAGCCTTAGTTCGTATTGATCCCGGGGCAATGGATCAAATGTTGCACCCGAGGTTGGATGGTGGAGTTAAACGAAATGTGATCGTAAAAGGTTTACCAGCATCTCCAGGGGCAGCGGTTGGACAGGTTGTATTTACCGCAGATGATGCCCATGAATGGACTGAACATGGAAAATCCGTGATCCTCGTCCGTCATGAAACATCTCCTGAAGATATTCATGGAATGCATGCAGCTAAAGGAATTTTAACAGCTTGTGGGGGGATGACATCGCATGCAGCTGTGGTGGCTCGAGGGATGGGGACTTCTTGTGTAGCAGGAGCCACAGATATAGTCGTAAATGAAAAAGCTCGGAAATTTATAGCTGGAAATATGGTGGTAAAAGAAGGAGACTTTATCACGTTGGATGGATCGACAGGAGAAGTGATATTAGGACAATGTAAAACCGTGCCACCAGCACTAACTGGAGATTTTAAAAAGGTTCTAAAGTGGGGAAGTGAAGCGGGATCTATGCATGTAAGAGCGAATGCCGATACTCCAAAAGATGCCCTCAAGGCTCGTGAATTTGGAGCTCGTGGTATTGGGCTGTGTCGAACGGAACACATGTTTTTTAGTGACGAGCGAATCATGGTAATGAGACAAATGATTTTGGCACAGAATTTGGATGCTAGAGAAAAAGCATTAAAAAAATTGCTCCCATTTCAAAAAGAGGATTTCAAAGGAATATTTGAGGCCATGGAAGGATATCCGGTTACTATACGATTACTCGATCCACCACTACACGAGTTTCTTCCACACAAAAATCGTGATGTCGAAAAAATGGCAAAAGAAATGAAGATGTCTTTTGAGGCCGTAAAAGATTTAGTCGTTAATTTGAGCGAATCCAATCCCATGCTGGGGCATCGAGGATGTCGGCTGATGATGACTTATCCGGAAATTGCTAGAATGCAGTCTCGTGCAATCCTCGAAGCGGCATGTGAATTGCAATCAACAGGTAAACAGGTTTTTCCTGAAATAATGGTGCCATTAGTGGGGATGGTAGATGAGTTGCGTATACTAAAAAAAGTAATTCAAGAAACAGCCCAATCTGTTTTTTCAGAAAAAGGAATAACGGTTGCGTATAAAATAGGAACGATGATTGAAGTTCCTCGAGCTTGCTTGGTAGCAGATGAGATAGCAGAAGTTGCTGATTTCCTCTCTTTTGGAACTAATGATTTGACGCAGATGACCTTCGGTTTTTCTCGAGATGATACGGCAAAGTTTTTACCGAATTATGTTCAAAAGGGCTATCTATTAACTGATCCATTTCAAGTATTAGATACGAAAGGCGTTGGTCGTCTGATTGCGATAGCAGTAGAACGGGCTAGAAATGCAAATCCCAGCATTAAAATCGGAATCTGTGGAGAACATGGAGGAGAGCCTAGTTCAATTAATTATTGCTTCCATCATGACTTTCAATATGTCTCTTGTTCGCCATATCGTGTACCGATTGCAAGGATGGCTGTGGCACAGAGTTTTTTGAGAAAGATAGAGAACTGAGGTCGCTTCATTTTCTCATGCAAGTGTGCTTAAGGGATCTAGAAAAAGAAATAATAGCTTTTGTAGAATCTTCATTCTCTGATTCAATGAATACAAGATTCGGTGCATTATACAAAATCTAAACTTTAAAAGCGGCGGAGTGTATTGGGGAATTACTTTATCATTAACCTTGCTTTTTCCAGGAAAATTGTATACTTTTTAGACATGGACAAACAAGATTTGATTATCAAGCTTCTAGAAGATCAGTCTCGTCGGATGGGTGAGATGAAGTTGGAAATAAAAGAGGTAAAGGATGAGCTGAAGGAAGATATTAAAAATTTACAAGAAGAAGTAAAAGATGTTCGGAATGAAATAAAAGAGGTAAAGGATGAGCTGAAGGAAGATATTAAAAATTTACAAGAAG